>DMOG01000008.1 GCA_003453595.1 Candidatus Uhrbacteria bacterium | reverse complement strand
CACCAGAATTCTGGTGTTTTTATATTGACTTTGCCTGTTTTTGAGATACAATGTCAGATGTTCCTGACATACATCTGTAACATTTAAAACACAAATGCGGCAGTAGTTTCCCGCCTATGGCGGGNNGGTAGAATGTCTCCTTCCCAAGGAGAAGGTCGCCGGTTCGAGCCCGGTCTGCCGCTCCATTTCACTTTCAGTGAAATGCCCTTCGTAGCCTTGGCGAAGAAGGGCTAAAACGGGCTTGTAGCTTCCTCCTTCGTACAGCTTTGCTGTACTTCGTAGGACAGGCAGTTGAATCACACCAACTTCGCTACAAGTGAAATAACAGGGGCTTGTAGCTCAGTTGGTAGAGCGCTGCATTCGCATTGCAGAGGTCAGGAGTTCGACTCTCCTCAAGTCCACCATTAAACCTACTTGACGAAATCATGCTTTTTCCGTATGATTACCTCGCTTTTTGAAGCATTCATATACGACAATAAGGGTGTGTAGCTCAGGTGGTTAGAGCGCAGTCCTGATAAGACTGAGGTCGATGGTTCGAGTCCATCCACACCCACCAAGGGGAATATATAAATAAAATGCTGGAGTAGCTCAGGGGTAGAGCGAGGGCCTGAAGAGCCCTGCGTCGGGGGTTCAAATCCCTCCTCCAGCACCATGCGGGTATCGTATAATGGCTATTATGTCAGCCTTCCAAGCTGAAGATGAGGGTTCGATTCTCTCTACCCGCTCCAAGAAAAAATCCGACTTTAGTCGGGTTTTTTCTTTGGCTAATGATAATACAACAACACCCCGCCGGAGAGCGATGTGTGAGAAGTAAACAGGTCGACTAATGGATGTCTGCGAAGAACCGCACCTTACAGGGATTGCCGTTGGTGTCGATCCACGCGACAAAGCAGGTGTAGCATTTTGGGTCGAGCAACGAGGGCTCGAGAACTTCAGCCTTGATCTGCTTGTAGCCATGCTCCGTGAGGAAGATCTCGGCAGCTCGTTGAGCAGCCACACAGAGAACCGGCGAATCCTTGATGATCGGGTTGTTGTCGCCCAAATTCAGCTTCACGGCAATGACAATACTCACAGCGCCCGGGAGGTCACGAACGGCTTCTTGATAAGTACTACGAGCACTCATACTGTCTCCTTTGCATGACATTGTCATGACTGGTGTTCGCACCTATCTATCCCCATCTATCTCCAGCTGTCAATTTTAAAAACCCCGTAAACATTGATCAATTCCCTCCAAGACTTAGACAAAATGTCTAAGTCTCTATGTCTAAGTCTCTATGTCTAAGTCGTTCTGACTAAGTCACAAATTAAAAAACCCACGCGATTTGCGCAGGTTTTTTAATTTCAATATTTGAATCTTACTGAATCACACCTCCCCATTCTACTACTGAGAATCCAGTACGGTTGAATGGAACAATTGTGCCAGGGTTTGATGGAGCCGGAGCATTGAGCTCTTGGAAATCCATCAAAATTCTTAAAACACTATCTGGTTGTTGCGACAATGTCATTGGCGCCAAAACATTCATTACTTCTGTTCCATGGAATCCAATCTGGTAATAGGCTGCGTCTTGCATGCGTGGATACCAGAACTCCATAAAGTCAGCTGTCTCCTGTCGGTTTAGTCCCATCTTGCCCAAAGTCTTAACCAAGAATCTTTCAACATTTGGCTGAGCCACGACCCAATAATTTTCTGGAGCCTGATACATTCCTCCTTTTCCTTCCCAGAAAAGATATGGATAAACTTGTCCGTCTTTGATGTTCACTAATGTTCCGTCAGGCGACGCAATCACTGACCAACCATTTTCATAAGCTGGCTCTGTATATGAGAATCCACCAGCAAGATCTAAGGTCACATCAATCTGAGTCTCAACTTCAGGATATAGATAGATAACTGGCTTACCACATTCAGCTTGAGGTAGAACATCGATATTTGAGAATTGAATCCATCGTCCAAGTTCGTCTTGATAGTACAGGAATGGATGAACGGCCAGAAAATCCGGCAATGATCCACCCTCGTGCCAATTTAGCCATGTATTATAATCATCAAGATATATTTCCATTGAATAATTCTGTGGCTCATAAATATCATACTTTACTCCACCATCTGTAATATATCCCAACCATGAAAGCGGACTAATCTGTGCCTCATCAACCACATTGGTTATAGAAGTCCATCCGCATCCACCACCTAAAGCTTTAGTGTAAGTTCCAGTGACAGTGGTATCACCAACAACCTTTAGCTCGTTTTGGAAAGACATATCTTCGTAATCCCAAAATGGAATATACGAATCGTAAATAACCACTCGTCCACCATCGTCAACATTTATAAATAAGTTTTTCAATGATGCCATCTGCCCTTCGTCTCCTAAAACCTGATATAAAGACGAGCCATTCATCGAAGAGACCACAGAGAAACTAGAGATATCTATTTCTATCGGATATACAGCAAGATTTGATGGCCCTAGCAATTTATATGAGTTACCCAATGAATCGGTAGCCATGTCTTCGTACTCAAACTCAGGAATAGTTGATTCAGTGTCAAAGACAACTTCTTGAACAAATTGACTGTATTTTGAAAGATCATCTTCTGACCAAGACTGCATTCCATCTGATTGTCGAACAAGGAATGACCCAAACTCTGACCAAAGACGAAAGAATGATGTACCGTCAATCGCATATTTATCAAGAAGAACCGGCTTAACACCCTCATCTTCTGAAATTAATAAGTAATGTGATTTGTAATAATCTCCCATGCCCAAGTAGGTCACAATTTGAACTGTAAGAGTCATGCCTTGATAATCTCCAGACGCTACTGTTCCCAGCTCATAGGCCTTAACCTCACCAGTTGTTTCACTCATGAGCGTAGCCATCACAATTGCCTGAGGATCAGTCTCTCGAGGTTCTGAGAGCCAATTAATTGATAATTCTCCTTGCGACTCAGAAATTTCAGGCTCTGTCATTTCAACAAATTCCTCATCAGTTTCATCTTCGACCACAACCTCATCTTCTTGCTCTGTCGGTATGTAGTAAACTTCTCCCCCACCTGAAAGCCAGTAACCAGCACCAAAGGCCACAAAGGCCAAAAGGATTGCTGCAATCAGCAAGACCGCATAAATCCCTGTAAACCCGTTTTCTTGTTTTTTCTTCATATTGTTTTATTATTTTTTGAATTGAATTTGATTTTGTCATTCCCGCGAAGCAGGAATCCAGCGAGTGATATGTCGATGTATCCTCTGGTCAAGCCAGAGAATGACATATATGTCTATTCCCCCTTCTTTTCCACCGTTATAACACCATTTTGCACTTCTGTCATTATTGATTCTGATGAATAAACTGCTAAGTCTAATAGGAGATCAATCGACTCTTGGTCTGACATTGGGGTTGGCTGGCTGGCTTGAGTCCAGACTGGAAGAAGGTGAATCTCAATGGAGTCTTGATCGATTATCACCCCAGCTGTTAAAGCTGGGAATGTGGCTGGATCGATTTGATCGAAAATAAAATTACCCAATGAATAGACTACAGGCACGCCATCGATAACTTCAATCCCCTGCGCAACATGCGGATGACTGCCAATAATCAAATCTGCGCCAGCATCAATCATTGTTTGCGCTAATGATCGTTGAGTCGTGCTTGGAGTAACCTGATACTCATTTCCCCAGTGCGGATAAACAATCACAAATCGTCCTTTTGAATATCCTTCTTCAATCAACTCAACCACCTCATCGATGTCTGATGCAAACTGATGGTATCCAATAAATGTAAGCTCCATGCCGTTGATATTGGTCTCAAGCGATGGCACTGGCGTGCTATAAGATCCAAACCACGGAATCCCCATCTCATCCAACCGATCTTTTGTTTCCTGCACGCCAGATGTTCCCACATCACTGGCATGGTTATTTGCCAAACTGACAATGTCGATATACTCATTCATTTTCGCAACTGACTCTGGAGAAAAAACAAAACGAAACGGTGGATTGACTGTGTAAGTACTGGCCTGTTCATTAACTGTACCCTCAAGATTACCAATAGTCAGGTTAACTCCATCCAAAAATCGACTCATCTGCTTCCAAGGATAATCCTGTCCATATTCATCAATCTTAGATCGAACTGCCCGGTCAAGCATGATGTCGCCAACAAAGTGCAATGAAGCAAATTGATCAGACTCTGACTCGCCAGAAGCAAAATAGCCAAGAATATGACTGGTGTTCTCCAGCCAATTAGCAGTTAAACCTGATCCTAAACTTGAATCATGATAGGTAAGGTTCCAAGCTTGATCCTCGCGCAAGGTATTAATTTCAAACAACACATCAAGCACAGCATTGGCATCAATTTCTGGATCGATATTCTCCGCCCTTCCCTGCTCAAGAATCAGTAAGGTTATTTCATCATGAAAATCTGACACTAGCTCTGGAAGATTGTGAGACATATCCATGCTGGCAACAACAAGAGCATTGGGCGCGTATTTGACGATAGAGTTAGCCAAAGCCTGTCGCTCCTCATCTGACAAAGACTCATGAATCACGATTGGCACGATCTTTGCGTTTGGAAATGATCGCGCTACAAACGGCAACAAAGTCGAAACTCCATGCTCGTTTTCAAAAGTTTGATCCTCAAGTGTCAAACCATCCAACTCATCGGTCAGATCATCGATGACCGATGCGTCAGCTTCAACAATTCCATAATAAGTTTCCCAACTTCCCAGCGTGGTCTGTATAGCTGATCGGCCAGCGTCAAAGTGATTTGGACTAAGGATAATAACAGTGTCGACTTTATTGCTCGACGCCATAGAAAAAAGCTCAGCAATCTTATCAGCCACAACCAAGTGATGGGCGCTGATAATCGACGAAATTCCATCAACAGCATCTGCCTCTCCTCGCTCATAAGCACTGTCATAGTAATTCTGACTTGGTGATTGAATTGAGAATATTACTGCGAACGATGATCTCTTAAAAACATCTAAAAACAAAAAATCAGGCTCACCACCCGACCGCCCAACCACCAACCCAATCGCAAACAAAGCTTCAATAACAACAAGGATCACGACAACCACAGCAACTCGATTAATATATGACTTTTCCATGCCCACAGTATAACACTAACTTTAGCCCTAAATCAAGGGTACCACCCCGCCCGGACCCCCTCGTCCTCGCACTTGTGGAGGTTCTTCTTTTATTTATCGTCTAGATCGGAGTTTGCGGTGGTAAGCTACTGCGAATCGGTGGGCTTCGTCGCGGGCTTTTTGAAATAATTCTTTGCCAGCTACTGCCACTCGCGCTAGCTCGATGTTTGCATGATCAAAAATTAGCTCATCTTGTTTACGATCAAATCCTTTGGCAATGCCGATAACAGGTATGTTAAATCCAAATTCTTTGAGCACCATCTTGATTCTGTTTACCTGTGGCTTTCCGCCATCAATAATCATCACCTGTGGTAATTCCCAGGATTTCTGATGCATCTGCGCCCGACGCAAACGCCTGCGAACAACCTCTTCCATCATGGCTACATCGTTTGCTCCCACAACCGTCTTTATTTTGAACTTACGGTACTTATCTTTTGCTGGCTGGCCGTTTTCAAACACAACCATTGATCCAACGGATGATGTGCCCGAAATATTACTTATGTCATAGGCCTCAATCCGTCCATCAAGATCAAAAATAAACTTGTCAGATACAGAAAACGGCAATTGAAAATCTTCTTTGGTTATGAGGGCAATGTCTTGAATATGCTCCAGGGCAAATACTTTTTTGCGCACAACTTCTGCCTCTTCAAAACGCTCTGTGCGCGCCTGCTCTGTCATCTGACGCTTCATCTGCCTAAGGATTTGTGTTTTTTTACCAGCAAAAAATAGCATGAGTTGCTTGATTGTCTGGCGATATTCTTGTGGACTAATCGCGCCAGTACAAACTCCTGGACAAAGATTAATATGAGCATTAAAACAAGGTTTGCTTTTTTGTGTTTTCTCTGGTGAATCGCACACGCTCCACGGAATTGCCTTACGAACTAAATCAAGCGCTCGTTTGAGTGAACTACCGCTTGTGTACGGACCATACACGGCCAAATATTTCTTTTTAGCTTTTGCTGAAAGCTCTTTTTGAAATGGCTTAATCCCCTCCCGCTCAAGCTCAAGCCCACGGCAAAGCAGTGGCTTGGGATAAAGCTCGTTTGTTATCACTAAATACAAAAAACTTTTATCGTCCTTGAGCAAAATATTAAAGTAAGGCCGATACTCTCTTATTTTGTTTGCCTCCAACACCAGCGCTTCGATAACCGAACTGGTCTGGATGTAATCGATTCGTTTAATCTTGGATACAAGTTGAGAAATGCGGTCACCATGTGCTTTATTAAAATATGAAGCAACGCGTTTTTTTAATGAAGTCGCCTTGCCAATGTAAAGAATCTTGCCCTCTGCATCAAAAAACAAATAAACTCCCGGTGCGTCAGGTAAACTACTATTTTGAATTTTAATCTCAGACGGAATCATAATTTAGTCCCTGTCCCGATCAAGGACCTTGCTTAGATACTTACCAGTATAACTGATTTTTTTACGGGCAATGTCCTCTGGCGTCCCTTCGGCTACGATTTGCCCTCCTCTGTCTCCACCTTCTGGACCAAGATCAATCACCCAGTCTGCAGTTTTTATAACATCCAGATTATGCTCAATCACAACAACGCTATTCCCGCGGTCGACCAATCTATGCAAAACCGCCAGTAATTGTTTAACATCTTCAAAATGCAAACCGGTGGTTGGCTCATCTAAAACATAAAGTGTTCTACCGGTCTGACGCCTGGCCAGCTCGGCGGCCAGCTTTACTCTTTGTGCTTCACCACCAGAAAGCGTGTTAGCTGACTGACCAATTTTTAAATATCCCAGCCCGACCTCATTGAGCATTTTTAATTTTTCATGCACAACTGGAACATCCTTAAAAAATTTCTGACCTTCCTCAACCGTCATATCCAAAACTTCCCACACATTTTTCCCATTCCACAAAACCTCTAATGTCTCGCGATTAAACCGTCTGCCCTTACAAACATCACAATTCACATAAACGGTTGGCAAAAAATGCATTTCAATGCCAATCTCCCCCAAGCCCTCGCAATTTTCACACCGGCCACCGTGTGCTCCCCTCACATTAAAACTAAATCTTCCAGGCTTGTAGCCACGAAATCGCGCCTCTTCGGTTGCAGAAAATAAATCCCGGATTGGGCCCCAGGCACCAGTATATGTAGCCGGATTAGAGCGTGATGTTCGCCCGATTGCCGACTGATCAATCATAACCATCTTGTCGATATACTCAACGCCAAGAAGTTGTTTGTGCTTGCCAGGCATGGATTTGCTCTTATAAAGACGCTTGGAAATCGACTTATAAAGAACATCATGAATAAGTGTTGATTTTCCTGAACCAGAAACTCCAGTCACACAAACAAAGCGACGCAGTGGAATTTCCACAGTTAAATCCTTCAGATTATTTTCTTCTGCGCCAATAATCTTGATTCTGTCAGGCCCTACTTTTCTTCTTTTTTTCGGAATGCCTACCTTACAATCACCTCGCAAATAGGCAGAAGTAATTGATTTTTTATCATTAAATATTTCCGGAACTGTGCCATTGGCGACTACTTCCCCACCGTGAACACCAGCGCCAGGACCAATCTCAACCATCACATCACTATTTCTAATTGTTTCCTCATCATGCTCAACCACAATTACCGTATTACCAATATCGCGCAGATTTTTAAGTGTAGCAATTAGCTGATCATTGTCCCGCTGGTGCAGTCCAATGGTTGGTTCATCAAGCACATAAAGTGCGCCAACTAATCTTGATCCAATTTGTGAGGCAAGCCTAATTCTCTGTGCCTCACCACCCGAGAGCGATCCTGCCCTACGATTCAATGTTAAGTAATGCAAACCAACATCCAGCATAAAGGTCAATCTTTGCTCAATCTCTTTAAGTATTCCGCCAGCGATCTCACGCTGACGGTCAGATAGCTCAAGTCCAAGAATGAACTCGGCCGTATTGTCCACGGACATTGCCGTAAGCTCTGCAATATTTTTTCCACCCACCAAAACATGCAAAGCTTCTTGGCGAAGTCGATCTCCATGGCAAACCATGCAGATATCTTCGGAAAATAGCTCTGTGGTTCCCAACCCATCACACGCCTGGCAGGCACCATACGGACTATTAAAAGAAAAAAGTCTTGGTTCAATTTCAGGAAAAGAGAACCCGCACTCGGCACAAGAAAATTGCGTAGAGTACAACTGTTCATTGTCTTTTGAGTAAGCGATTCGCACCAAATTTCCACCGCGATCAACCCCAATCTCAACCGCTTCTGTTAGGCGCTGTCTTTGATCCTTAGTGATGTCGTTAACACTAAGCGCCACCTCATCAATAACAATTTCAATCTCATGCAGTTTGTAACGAGATAGCGAGATCTTCTCGCTAAGCTTGTGCATCTTGCCATTGATGCGCACATTGGCAAAGCCAGCGTTATAAAGATCATACAAAAGTTGGTAATACTCACCTTTTCTACCGCGTACCACTGGAGCCATAATCGTGACCGTAGCAGTTTCTTTTTGACCAAGCTTTACCGTGCCAACAACATGGTCCACAATCTCATCAATACTCAGCTTGGAAATTGATTTTTGACACTTTGGACAATGCGCCACTCCAATTCTGGCATACAAAACTCGCAGATAATCATAAATCTCAGTCACAGTGGCCACAGTTGAGCGTGGGTTACGAGAATGGGCTTTTTGATCAATCGAAATAGCTGGCGACAAGCCTTCGATTTCGTCTACATCCGGCTTTTGCATCTGACCTAAAAATTGTCTGGCATAAGCCGAAAGAGATTCCACATATCGGCGTTGGCCTTCAGCAAAAATGGTATCAAAAGCAAGTGATGACTTTCCCGAACCAGAAAGTCCAGTAATGCAAATGAGTTTATTACGAGGAATCTCCAGACTGATATTCTTAAGATTATGCTCCCGCGCACCCTTGATTGTAATCTTATCTTGCATACTTTTTTTCTAACTCTTTTTCTAATTCTTTAATCTCATCGCGCAAAAGTGCGGCGGTTTCAAATAGCAGATTGGCTGACGCCTTTTTCATCTCCTTCTTTTTTTGCAAAATAACTTTTTTGATCTCATGTGGCTCGGCTGTCATTTCTATTTTGAGTATGGACTTGATGTCAGCATCGCTTGGTACCCCGGCAATCATGGCCCGAATGTCTTGGATTTCCTTGTGAATTGTTTTTGGAGTTATGCCATGTTCTTTATTGTAGGCAATTTGAATTTTTCGACGACGATCAGTTTCCCTGATGGCTCTTTTGATTGATCCGGTCATGATGTCCGCGTACAAAATTACCTCGCCGTCGATATTGCGGGCAGCCCGACCAATGGTCTGGACAAGTGATGTTTCTGATCGCAAAAATCCTTCTTTATCAGCGTCCAATATTGCCACCAATGAAACTTCTGGCAAATCCAAGCCTTCTCGCAAGAGGTTAACGCCAATCACCACATCATAAGTTCCCCGTCGCAATTCTGTTAAAATCTCAATACGATCTAATGTTTCAACATCTGAATGAAGATAACTTACTTTTATGCCATGTTCCTTTAAGTATTCTGTTAAATCCTCGGCCATCTTTTTGGTTAGAGTGGTAACAAGCGTCCGTTCGCTCTTCTTGATCCGATCTTCAATACGCACAATAAGATCATCAACCTGACTTGGCGTTCCATCCTTCTTTTCTGTCACAGGACAAATAGTAACCTTTGGATCAATTAGGCCTGTCGGACGCACGATTTGCTCAACAATATCGTCTGAAACCTCACGCTCAAAATCTCCAGGCGTAGCAGAAACATAAATAGTTTGCCCTGAGCGATCTTCAAATTCTTCAAAACTAAGCGGACGGTTATCTTTGGCAGACGACAAACGAAACCCGTGTTCAACCAGCGTTTCCTTGCGGGCTTTGTCTCCGTGGGACATACCACGAACCTGTGGAATTGTGACATGCGACTCATCAATAACTATCAAAAAATCCTTGGGAAAATAATCCACCAGGGTTTGAGGTGAAGAGCCGGGCGCCCGGCCTTCAAATTGGGCAGAATAATTTTCAATGCCACTACAATAACCAACATTTTTAATCATCTGCAAATCATAATTTGTGCGTTGTTTTAGTCGCTCATACTCCAGCACCTTACCGCTCTTCTCAAACTCGGCTAATCTGTTAGACAACTCTTTTTCTATATTTGTTATTGCCTGATTGATTGTGGCTTTCTCCACAACATAGTGTCTGGCTGGAAAAATCCAAGCGTCAGACGCAGTATTTTGGATTCTGCGCGTAATCGGGTCAAGTAAAAATATCTCGGTTATCACTTCACTGGTAAATAATATCCGGAACAAAAATGAAGTATCAGAAGCACTCATCAGCTCCATAACATCACCATGCACGCGGAACTTACCACGCTTAACATCCGCATTTGTCCGCTCATACTGCATAGAAATAAGCTCGCGCATAAGCCCACTGCGATCAACTCTGTCGCCAACTCGCAAATGCTTTACTTCATTTTTGTACTGCTTAGCGGAACCAAGGTTATAAATGCAGGAAACCGATGCCACAATGATGACATCTTTGCGTGAAAGCAATGCCTGAGTTGCAGCATGACGAAGACGGTCTATTTCATCATTAATCTGCGACTCTTTTTCGATATAAGTGTCGGTGCGAGGCATGTATGCCTCTGGCTGATAATAGTCATAATAAGAAACAAAATACTCCACCGCGTTTTCTGGAAAAAACTGACGAAACTCATTACAAAGCTGAGCCGCGAGCGTTTTGTTGTGAGCAATTACCAGCGTTGGTCGTTGAACCTTTTGGATAACATTAGCAATCGTAAAAGTCTTTCCAGACCCGGTAACGCCAAGCAAGGTTTGCTTTGGCAAACCAATTTGCAAATTATCCACCAGCTTTTTAATAGCCTCAGGCTGATCGCCAGTTGGTTTGTAGTTTGAATGCAATTTAAAATTCATATGCAAAATTACCAGATTCCATGTTTACCAGGGGTCACTGCTTTTGCTTTGACCTTGGAGACTTGGGATCTGGTTGTGAGCCCATGCTATCACGAAACCCAAAACTGTCAATCCAGTGGCTAATAATAGCCAATAAATATATACCAGCAATTGACAAAAACGCTTTTTTGAGGCATTGTGATGTGTACTTTATCAATTCTCATACCAGACACTTCAGGGGTGGAAGCCAATGACAGTGCGTATGCGGGACACAAAATCGGTGGCCAGTCTCAATCGCGGGGCTGGACAATGGCAAGGCGTGATCCTTGCCCAAGTTCAGATAGACATAAAAGTCTTGAAGTCGGAACCGAAAGTAATCGACACAAATATCGGTGAATTAAATAACCCCCTGCATACTAGCCTGTAGGGTCTGTTCCCAAATACCGTCTTTGCCCCATTATGTCTGTAATGCGCCTGCGCCTTGATTCGAAAAGCTCACAATAGCTCCACTATTGTTCACCTTTCTCACCTTCGGCTCGGCAGCATTGCAGTCAAATGTGTCTAAAGCGGTATTCGGGAACAGACCCTGTAGTAAGAAGTACAAACCGAGCCCTGTTGCACAGGGTATGAGAAAGAACTTTTTTCGGACGCGGAAATGACACGTTTGAGTGCGAGAACTGCCACACCCAAGTGGAGCCTCTCGTTGTGGGTGGATATCGGAACCATTGTCCAACATGTCTTTATTCAAAGCATGTTGACATTATTCCAGGCGATCGAGCAAATCCTTGCCAAGGACTCATGCAACCAATCGCTGTTGAATATCTCCCGCAAAAAGGATGGATGATAGTTTGCAGATGTACAAAGTGTGGTCACCAAGGTCGCAACAAAGCAACCTTAAGCGACAGTCAACCTGACAACCTTGATCGCATCATCGAACTCTCAGCAAATCCATAACAAATCCCCCAAGACCAAGTCTTGGGGGATTTTATTTTAAAAAAACCATAAATCTTGACTTATTCCTTAAAAATAGTATGATAATATCATACTTAACTATCATATATGTCTACACTATCAATACCACTCCCAGCTCATCTCGAAACCTTTGTGGAAACCATGGTTAAACGCGGAATTGCACCAAATAAGGCAGAGGTTGTCCGCCAAGCCCTTATTAGCTATGCGGAAGAGCAGGCTGTTGCATCTGTATTACGAGCAGAACAGGAAATTAAGGATGGTAAAATACTTCGTGGTGATTTGCCTGAAATTATGAAAATGATGGCCTAACTCTAGTATGCAAGTTTCATTCACGCCCGCTTTTGTCAGGCAATTAAAATCCTTGCCCAAGAAGCTACAAGATGAAGTATTTGAAAAAACTGAGCTACTAGGCAACTCGGAAAATCATGAAAAGCTAAAGGTACATAAACTAAAAGGAAGATTGTCTGGCCGTTATAGTTTTTCAGTCGACTATGCCACACGAATTGTGTTCTGCTATTTAAAAACAAAACCAAAAGAAGCTTGTTTGCTTGCAATCGGCGATCATGAAGTTTACGAAAAATAAAATATAACTCAAATCCCCCAAGACCAAGTCCTGGGGGATTTTGTTTTTCAAAATCAATGGTTCGATACGCTTTTTCAGAAACCCTGTAAACATTAATCAATTCCCTTCAAGACTTAGACAAAATGTCTAAGTCATTCTGACTAAGTCTTAGTCCTTAACAAAGCAAGTCGTATTGAACCGCAAGCTGATAATTTTGATCGCAACATTGAACTTTCAATCAATCAATCAATCAATCAATCAATCAATCAATAGCAAATCCCCCAAGATCAAGTCCTGGGGGATTTTGTTTTTATACATTCTAGATTCTATTCCACAAATGTCGAAACCGTGTAAAACGAACAGTTGATTCCGTCGTCAAAACAGACATCAAATGCTCCTTTCCAATTTCCACTTTCCAGCGCGACCGCATGAAATACAATATCTACTCCATCGCCCGCAGGAACATCAGTCAAAAAAGTATGCGTATACGTGCCGTCATCAAGGTAATATGACTGGGAAAAATCAGGAATTGAGGATGTAACAGCAATGCCTTCCAAATACGATCCTCCAATATCAATACTATGCAAAAGCTGTGTCTCGTCTGAGTTATGAGTAACATGAGCCATAATGTCAAAGCTCTCTCCAACAGTAACGCTCACTGGCACTGTTAGCTTTGCAGAAGGAATTGAGTCATAATCTCCCCAAGCATAATCATCATACTGATAATCAGAATCTCCAAAGTCCCAATCAAACGAACGATCACAACCAGCACCAACAAGCACTAGGGCAAATAAACTCATCAAAAACAATGTTTTTTTCATAATAATTGCTTAAATTATTTTTTATCAAAGTATAACAATACTCGAGAATCACTAAAACCTTAATTTCTGTGCGCCGGTCCAGGCTATGGCTAGGGCGTCGGCGGCGTCGTCTGGCTTGGGGACTTCGGACAGGTGGAATATTGCCTTGATCATTTCCTGCATTTGAGGTTTGTCAGCTCGACCATAACCTGTCACCGCCAACTTAATCTCATTGGGCTTAACTCCGATCACCTCCAGACCTTTGACTGCAGCCAGGTATTGAATCACACCCCTCACCTCAGCAACCTGCAAGGCTGTGGTCGTGCTTTTAGCAAAAAACAATTCCTCAAGCACAACTGCTTGAGGTTTTAGTTGTTCAATAAGAGCATCGATATCGCGTCCGATCTCTAATAATCGAACTTCAAAGTCCAAACCAGCTTCTGTTGTAATTACTCCGTGACGCTCACATTGCCAATCACGCCCATCAAACGCAATCATGCCAAATCCACAGCGGCCAAACCCAGGATCTATCCCAAGCACACGCTTATTCATATTTCACTTTGCCAGTATTGATAATGAGTTTTTTCTCTTCCTGAGGAACCTCATCACGCATTTGCAAAAGCATAGCCAGTCCGGCAATTCCAGAAGGTTCACAAACAAGATCGTTCATATTCGCAATTGTCATTGCCTCTTGCAAAAACTCCTCTCGCACAATGCCAACACGAGATTTTGCCCCAATATGACCCTTTCGCTTAGCTAGATTGATCCAGTGTGGATCAAGATGAACAAATGGAAGATGCGGCGAATAAAGCTTATCAGCAATGCTAGTCGGATTATTTGTGGTTGCTCCAATAAAATGACATTGGCCTATTTTTTTTGCATCACCCTGAAATCGACGATCATGGAAAACAAATGAGGCTGCCTCGCGCTGAGCTATGTTGATGATATTCTCGTACAAATGTCCTGTGCCATAGGGTACAAATACCCAATCAGCATTCTTATTTAAAATATCATAACTCATCCAGTCATAAAAAACATCAAATGGTCCAAGGGCTTCATCAGATGTAATATCAATCCCACCTGTATTATCGGTTAGATGCAGGATATTTTCTGTAAGAAGTACTCTTTTACTCAAATCAGTTTCATAAATCTCACAACCGATTTGCTTGAGATATTCCTTAATATTATTCAACAGCCCAAAATGTACCAAAACTTTTAAATTTGGCAGGTCATATCTTCTTAACATCTTCTGCACAGCAACCGCTGCTGAACCAGAAGAGATAATCGACATCTGTGGCAGATGATCTGTGATACCATCTTTCTTTGCCAGTAAAAGATTTTTATAGGTCACAACCATTTCCCAAGCCATGCGGTCTTTGTGTGTTCCGGTTGGATTTACGCTCTCATCCTTGACCCAAACATTACTCACGCCTGGGACTTGGATTTCAAAAGTTGGCGTTGCTGGATAACGAGGATTTTCCGGTGGAAACTCTGGCTTTTTTGGGTCATTCTCAGACGGAACATGAATAGAATCCAGTATCGCCTGTTCCTTTGGTGTCAGTGCCATAGGCCAAGGGTTAGTTGATTAAGCAACATTTGTGAAGATTGAATCAACATCTTCGTCTTCTTCTAGTATATCAGTAAACCTCTCAAGTTTCTCCAAATCTTCACCAGAAAATTCCATTGGATCAGTGGCAATATACTCAAGTCCAGCGTCAGCGATTGTTAGACCTGAGGCAGAAACAGCATCAGATACTTTTTTAAAATCTTGAACAGCACAGGTCACGGTTAATAAATCTTGGTCATAACTGATATCTTCTGCTCCGGCATCGATCAATGTCAATTCCAAACCTTCCTTTTCTTCTTGAGTTTGAAGTGCTAACAAATCCTCAACTCGAATCACTCCTTTTTGCTCAAATTGCCACATCACTTTTGCTTCGATGTTTCCGCCATGCTTGTTAAAAATGGTTTTAATGTTTGTTCTAGCCCGATTAGTATTATCAGTCACGGCAATCACAAGAATTGATGCACCACCCGGGGCCATACCTTCATAAATAACAGTTTCAAGTTCATTGCCCTCTCCTCCAGTCCCGGCTCCACGAGCCACTGCACGCTCAATATTTTCTTTTGGCATGTTAACTGCCTTGGCTTTATCTATTGCAAGGCGCAAAGTAAAATTCATCTCCGAATCAGCGCCTTCCCGCGCTGCCACTGAGATTAATTTTGCTAGCTTGGAAAAAGCTTTACCCTTTTTGGCATCCACTGCGCCTTTTCTGTGTTTGGTCGTGGCCCATTTGCTGTGTCCTGACATAGATTGAAAATTAGAGTTAAAAGTTGAAAGTTTAAACTAACAAGTATGAAGAAAGTAAACGACGCCCCCTAAGAGGCGCCGTTTTGTTTATTCGACTATTTCTTGGTCGTCTCCATCCCCTCCTTGCACATCTGGCTCAATTATTTCTCCGCCAGAATCTTCATCTAATTCTTTTTCCGGCGAATCAATCTCTACTTGTACTTTGCCAGCTTCTGTTTCCTCCTCAAGGAATGACTTTATTTCCTCATCTGCTTCTTCTTCGACAATCTCCTCAACTACTTCTGGCATATCAATATAGTCCTTATTATATCCAGTTCCAGCTGGAATTAATCGTCCAATAATCACATTCTCCTTTAATCCAGCAAGTGTATCAACTTTTCCAGTTACAGCTGCACCGATTAAGACTCGAGCTGTTTCTTGGAAGGAAGCGGCTGAAAGCCATGACTCAGTTGAAAGTGAAATTTTAGTAATTCCCAAGAACAAATCCTCATATACAGCTGGTTTTTGTTTGTTTGCTTTTAGGCGGGCATTTTCACGCATGAGCGTTACTCGCTCAAGAACTTCACCTGGTAGGAAATCAGAATCATTGGCATCAATAATGCGAATACGACTAAACATTTGTCGGCTGATGATCTCAATGTGCTTACTGTTAAGCTTCTGTCCTTGAGATGCGTACACTTCTGTAATTTGATTTAAGATATATTCTTCAACAGCCTCACGACCTTTGTACTTAAACAAAGCCTGCAAGTCCAAATGTCCTTCTGTAAGAGCGTCTCCGGCCAAAACCTCATCATTATCTTTTACATAAAGGGTGTATCCCTGAGGGATAACATACTCACGAACCTTTGGTGCATCGTGGGTAACACTTAATGTTGTCTTTTTCGCTACCACTGTACCATCAACATCGCTAAGAATCTTTTCTCCAGTTACTGTCTGACCAAGCACATCACCAGCTTTAACTGCATCACCATCTTTAACCATTAATTTTCCACCGCGTCCAACTGCAAATCGTTTTTCTTCTAAAGCTGCGTAACGAATTCGAATAATTGTTTGGCCAGGTCGAGCATCAACAATCTTTTTACCAGTTCCGACCTGTTCAATAGTTCGCTCAGCTCGTTCAATCTGCACTTTTCCAGAGACCTCAGTCATAATGGCTTTTTGTTTTGGCATTCGTGCTTCAAAAAGTTCTTCAACCCGAGGAAGTCCTGAAGTAATATCTTTTCCAGCTACGCCTCCAGTATGGAAGGTACGCATGGTTAGCTGTGTTCCAGGCTCTCCGATTGATTGAGCGGCGATAATTCCAACTGATGTTCCCATTTTCACTGGCTTGTTATGAGCCAAGTCATAACCATAACACTTTTTACAAACTCCACCATATTCCTTACAGGTCAAAATATATCGAATGTGTGCTTCTTCAAGCTCCTTTTTGGCACTTTGTAATTCACGAATATGATCCTCAGTAATCAACTGGCCAGCTTCCACAACAACCTTGCGTCCGCCAGGCATAATGATTGGCTTAAGAGCAGTTCTTCCTAAAATTCTAGTATAAATTGTTTCCCCTAATTCCTGAGCTTGCTTGGCAGTAATCACCATTCCTTCTTCATCTCCACAATCTTCAGTTCGGACAACCACATCTTGAGCAACATCAACCAAACGACGAGTAAGATATCCAGCGTTAGCAGTTTTCAAAGCAGTGTCAGTAAGTCCTTTTCGTTGACCGTGACTGGAGATAAAGAACTCAAGCACATCAACACCTTCCTTGAAGGAAGATTTTACTGGCAACTCAATAGTCTCACCAGAGGCAGAAGCTTTAAGTCCAATCATACCAATCATCTGTGTCATCTGGCCCCATGATCCACGAGCACCAGAATCAATCATTGTGTAGGCTGAGCTTCCAGCTGGCAAAGCTTTCTTTGCTAAATCAGCAATCTTATCTTTTACCTCGGCCCAAACCTTAACAATCTGAGTTTTTCGTTCGCTTTGGGTAAGAAGACCCTGAGCATAAAACTGCTCAATCTCTATAACTCGCGCATTGCCATCAGCAATAATTGCATGTTTTTCTTTAATCTCTGGCAACTCACTCATTCCCCAAGAATATCCTGACTTTTGTGCGTAATAAAATCCCATTTCCTTCAAATCATCCAAAAGTATGGCTGTAAATTCTGATCCATGACGCTCCAAAGTTTCTCGAACAACATCAGCCAAAATCTTTTTACCAACAGTGGTATTTTGGTACTCTGCAAACTCTGGCAATCTTTCATTAAGAATAATTCGTCCAACTGTGGTGATTAATAGCTGACCATTAAGACGAACCCGAATCCATTGATGCAATTTGATCTTTCGATCATAGTAAGCATATTTTGCTTGGGTAGCATCAGGAAAACTCTTCAAATTTGTTTCGTCTGGCTCATCTTCAACCATGGTCAAATAATATGCTCCCCAGGCAATGTCTTTTCCAGGAGTAGCAACTGGACCACCGTGTGATGGTTTGAGCAAGTTATGAGTTGCGAGCATTAATTCTTCTGCTTCTCTATTTGCTTCTTTGGTTAAAGGAACATGGACAGCCATTTGGTCTCCGTCAAAGTCAGCGTTAAAAGCGTCACAAACCATTGGATGAACTTGGATAGCTTTTCCTTCAATTAAGACTGGTCGGAAAGCTTGAATACCAAGTCTGTGCAAGGTTGGAGCACGGTTTAGCATCACAAAGGCATGGGAAACAACTTCTTCTAAAATATCCCAGACCTCTGGTCTATCTGATTCAATAAATCGGTTGGCACTGCGGATGTTGTGAACATATTCTCGTCCAATCAGCTTTGAAATAACAAACGGACGGAACAATTCCAATGCCATTTTCTTTGGAATTCCACATTGATCAATACGCAAGTGCGGTCCAACCACAATTACTGATCGTCCAGAATAATCAATACGCTTTCCCAACAAGTTCTGGCGGAAACGACCTTGCTTTCCCTTTAAAATGTCAGCCAAAGACTTTAACTGACGCTTTCGTCCAGTGGCGGCAATAACTGTTTTTGAACTTCGAGCCGAGTTATCAATCAAGGAATCAACTGCTTCTTGCAACATTCGCTTTTCATTGCGAGTAATAACTTCAGGAGCACTTAGAGCGTGCAAACGCTTTAGACGATTATTTCTGTTAATTACCCGACGATAAAGATCGTTTAAGTCGCTGGTGGCAAAACGACCTCCGTCAAGCGCCACCATTGGACGCAAGTCAGCTGGAATAATTGGCAATGCTCGAAGCACCATCCAATCAGGTTTTAGATTATTCTTCTTTAAACTCTTAAGTAGCTTTAATCGTCGAATAATCCGATCATGCTTTGTACGAGATTTGGTTGCCTCAAGCTCATCATCAAGTATATTAATAGTGGCATCAACATCCATTCTTTCCAAAAGTTTTAGAACTGCCTCAGCCCCAATGCCGGCGTCGAAAATATGGCCAAATCTAATGGACCAATCTTGATAAACTACCTCTGGAATAACTTTCATCACCTTCATCTCTTTCAAATCCTGATCAACCTGCAAAAAGTCTTCCTCAAGTTCTGCTAATTTTTTATCAGAAATGTCATTAATGCGAGCTTTTTCAGCTTCGATTGCCTTAACATCGTCCTGAAACTTTTCTACCACTCGACCGATATCTCGGTTACGCTCTCCGTCAATCATTTTCTTCTTTGACTTGTACTCAGCTCGAACCTGCTCAATAGTTTGTTCAAGCGCTACCTGATTGATGTCAGTGATGACAAAGCTTGAGAAGTAAATAACTCTTTCCAATGCTTGCACGCTCATGTCCAAGATTGTTCCAATCTTGGAAGGCACACCTCGCAAAAACCAAATATGAGTGACCGGTGAGCAAAGATCAACATGACCCATACGCTCTCGTCGAACAACTGCTTGAGTTACCTCAACTCCACATTTATCACAGATAATTCCTTTGTATCGGATCTTCTTGTATTTTCCACAATAACATTCCCAGTCTTTTGAAGGTCCAAAGATTTCCTCAGCAAACAAACCATGCTTTTCTGGTTTTTGAGTACGGTAGTTTATGGTTTCAGGTTTTGAAACCTCACCATAAGACCAGGCGCGGATAGACTCTGGAGATGCAAGTCGCAGACGAATTGAGTCAAAGTCTGTAACTTTTAATGCATTTATTTGATGTAATGCCATATATAACGCTTAACGATTTGTTTGTGATTTTGTATCAACATCAACAGTTTCTCCGTCTTTTAGTAGCTCAACATCCAAACACAATCCTTTTAGCTCACGGATAAGAACATTGAAAGATTCTGGAACATTAACCTTGTGAATTGGTTCGCCCTTAATAATTGCTTCATAAGCTTTTGAGCGTCCTTGCACATCGTCTGATTTGATTGTCAAAATCTCTTGCAAAGTATGAGCAGCTCCATAGGCTTCCAGTGCCCAAACTTCCATTTCTCCAAATCTTTGTCCACCAAACTGAGCTTTACCACCCAGCGGCTGGTTTGTGATCAAGGAATATGGACCAATTGATCGCTGGTGCATCTTGTCCTCAACCATGTGGTTTAATTTAAGCATGTACATGACTCCAACTGTAATCTTATTATCAAATTGATCACCTGATCGACCGTCATGCAAAAGCATTTGTCCGCTTTCATCAAAACCTGCTTTGGCAAGCTCCTCGCGAATTGTTGCTTCTGAAATTCCAGCAAAAATCGGTGAGGCCACATGATATCCAATGGCGTCAGCTGCCAAACCAAGATGGACTTCCAAAATCTGACCAAGGTTCATACGAGAAACAACACCAAGCGGAGTTAAAATAACATCAATTGATCGACCTGCTGGTGTAAATGGCATGTCTTCAACCGGAACTACTTTTGAGACAACACCTTTGTTTCCGTGTCGTCCGGCCATTTTGTCTCCAACCTGCATTTTTCGCAGATCAGCAATAGTCACTTGAATGGATTTTACAACTCCGGCAGGCAAATTATCACCTTCTTCTCGGGTAAACACTCGGATATCAACTACCTTTCCTTTATTGCCGTGTTGTAGGTACATTGAAGAATCACGAACATCGCGCGCTTTTTCTCCAAAGATAGCTCGCAAGAGTTTTTCTTCAGCCGAAAGCTCTGTTTCACCTTTTGGTGTAATTTTTCCCACAAGAATGTCTCCTGATTTTACTTCTGCACCAATTCGGATAATACCTTCAGCATCAAGGTTCTTTAATTTTTCCTCAGAAACATTTGGAATATCTGATGTTACTACCTCTGGTCCAAGTTTTGTATCACGAACATCAAGTGTGTGATATTCAAGATGGATTGTTGTGTATCTGTCAGCCTGTACTACTCGCTCGGAAAGAATAATCGCATCTTCATAGTTGTAGCCATCCCAACTCATAAAAGCTACTAGCATGTTTTGTCCCAGCGCCAACTCACCTTGGTCTACTGAAGGACCATCTGCCAAAATATCGCCTGCTTCAACAATGTCGCCAGCATTTACTACTGGTCTTTGGTTTATTGAAGTTGAGTGGTTTGATCGTTGGAATTTATTTAGGAAATAGGTGACTTCCCCGGCTTTCTTATAATTAACGGCGATTTTAGCTCCGTCTGAATATGTTACTTCGCCATTTTCTTGCGCTACCAATACATGTCCAGAGTCAACTGCTGCTCTGCGCTCTCGCCCTGTTCCAATACGAGGAGCTTCAGGTTTAATTGGTGGCACTGCCTGGCGTTGCATGTTTGATCCCATCAAAGCTCGAGTCGCGTCATCATGTTCCAAGAATGGAATAAGTGATGTACCAATCGAAACAATCTGAGCAGATGACACATCAACATAATTTACTTCTGTGGCATTAACTAAGCGGGCTTCACCATGTTTTCTAGCTTCCAAAGTTGCATCCACTATATAACCATCTTCGGTCATCTTAATTGTTGACGGACAAGTAACTGATTTTTCTTCGCGGAAAGCATTTAAATATTCGATTTGGTCAGTAACTTTCATTCTGCCATCTTCATTAACTACCTTTCTATAAGGAGTTTCAATAAATCCATATTTATTGATTCGGGCATAACTGGCAAGTTGTCCAACCAATCCAATGTTTGGTCCTTCTGGAGTTTGCACCGGACAAATACGGCCATAGTGAGTAGTGTGAACATCGCGAACTTCAAACCCAGCGCGTTCACGAGAAAGTCCACCTTGTCCTAAAGCTGACAAACGGCGCTTGTGCTCAAGCTCGGCCAAAGGATTTGTTTGATCCATGAACTGAGAAAGCTGTGAACTCATGAAAAATTCTCGAATTGATCCAATGACTGGTCGAGCGTTAATTAAACGACCCGGAGTTATAGCTTCAATATCTTGGGTACTCATGCGGTCGCGAACAATACGCTCCATTCGCGCCATACCAATACGGAAACGGCCTTGTAATAGCTCACCAACAGCTCGAACTCGTCGATTTCCCAAGTGATCAACATCATCTGGCTCACCCTGGGTAATATTTAATGTAATAATTTCACTAATGATATCTACCAAATCCTCCTTTTTCAGAATTCGATTGGCCTCATCCTGAGCTCCATCCTCGGGATTATCCTTATTAAACCTGGTGTTAAACTTAAATCGACCGACTGGACCCAAATCATATCTATCAAACTTGAAAAACATGGAATGGATCAACTGGCGCGCATTATCTGCGGTTGCCAAATCTCCAGGTCTGATTCTTTTATATACTTCTTTTAGACCTTCTTCTTCATTAGTGGAAGCATCTTTAGCAATAGTTGATTCTATGTACTTATTTAAAGGGTGAGTATCAATATCTTTAAATAGTCCGAGAATTTCCTCATCAGTAAAATATCCAAATGATCGCAAAAGAGCAGTCACGGCTACTTTTCTCTTTCTATCAATTTTCACCCAAATAACATTTTTAGCATCTGTTTCAAACTCAAGCCAAGCACCGCGGTTTGGGATAATCTTTGCTCCATAATATCTACGACCACGCACAACCTCGGCAGTGAAGAATGCTCCAGCTGAACGAACAAGCTGTGAAACAACAACTCGCTCAGCACCGTTGATTATGAATGTTCCCCTATCGGTCATGACTGGCAAATCACCTAAGAAAATCTCCTGTTCTTTAACATCTTTTGTGCGGAGATTTTTCAAAATCGCCTTCACGCGTAATGGCGCTTCAAACGTGATGTTCTTATTTTTTGATGTTTGCTCATCAAATTTCGGTTCGTCTACAAAGTATTCACCAAAGGAAAGCTCAAGATCACGGCCAATGAAGTCTCCGATTGGAGAAACCTCACTTAAAAGCTCAGCAATCCCTTCTTTTAAGAACCAATCATATGAGGATTTTTGCACCTCAATAAGATCAGGTAGATCCATGGCGTCACGGACAGGAGTAAAGTACTTGCGCTCGCGCACATTTGTTGCATTTTTTTCCATAGGTTTTGAGAAACAAAATCGGCTTCATTAAATTAATGAAGCGTCGTTATTGGTTTGAATTGTTCATCTGCAAACACAGCACCACACAGATAGCTGAGTTTGAAGGAAGGTGTTTGGGGATCACCTGCTCGAATTTATGGATGAATTTCGGCAATGTTAGCCCCTTTATCTTCGTGATATGGGCTATTTATTACCTTGCCATAAAGCGCCGCAAGTATAACAAAGCTACTGATTTTCGTCAAATTATTCGTTGCAGACAATAAATAATGTTACCCAAACCCTCTCGGGTAGATAATAAATGGGTTACCGTGTCGTCATATGAATATGGCGACAAAAAA
>DMOG01000014.1 GCA_003453595.1 Candidatus Uhrbacteria bacterium | reverse complement strand
ACACTTATTTATTATCTACTGCGATTATTGGAAATATGTATAAAAAACAACTTTTGAATACAAACTGCAGGGAAAAGACAAATTAAGGAACAGGCCAATGTTAGCGTACTAGAGTAGAGTACCCTTCAGCAGGGTGTACGGACAGTGATCTGTTAAAAAAACGCTTCACCCCGCAGTTAATATTCAAAAGCAATATATAGCAATAATACGCGAAAAAAACCTAACAGTAAATATCTATGATTGACATACTTCTCAAAATTATTGACAGGACATGCAAAAAAATACAAGATGAATCGTCGATTCCCGACTCAATTTAGCCCCAATGAGCCAAAAACGAACCTGGAGAGGAAAATGCTGTATTTAGTTCTTGAGTCCAGTGAAAGTGGCAAGCCTGCTCTCACCAGAAATTCACACATCATCGATGGCACACGGATCGTGGCAATAAACAGCTATATCTATCTTTGCCCTCCTGCGAAGAAGTATGGCCAGCAAACACAGCCATGTACTTTAGATAATGGGTCAAATCCCCGCCCTCCATTTATCTTAGTAGAATTCCCTGCGTATCAAGAATGTGAGGAAATACTGGGATTTCTATGTGCTATTTCTGGATTGAATGAAATTTTAGATGTTAGTTACGAATACCATGATGCTGGCCATGGCAAGATAAGCGCAACTGCCTTTGAGCTTCGAAAACATCTTCACCCAATGCTTTTTGAACCGATTGAAAGGCTCGGACTCAGAAAAGCCACGGTGACTGCTCTAAGAAATGCTGATTACAGTCATGTTTGGCAAATAGAACAGCGGTTTGCTCAAGTGCAGCACATGCACCATCCACATGAATTTGCGGCTGACAATTTTGCCACCAAAATGCAGATAACTGAATATTTGCATTCAAAAGTGTGGGAAGCTTCTGTTATCGACATTGGTCTTTATGGCATACGATTTGCCAGAACCCGCGAGATTGCCCAAGCACTCATCGATGCCGGATTACCACTGGGAATTAATTTCACAGCACGCCAACTTATGCGGCTTGTAGAAAAAAATGGATATCTGTAGCCGTTGAGCGCGGCCGCGCTAAAACCTCAAAGCCCTGAGCCATCTCCATGGGCTCAGGGCTGTGTACTTTTTTCTGTTAACTTCTATTCCCCTAATTTTATCTTTTCTTCAGTCATTTTGCGGATTTTTGCAAAAATATCTTTGTTTTCTCTTAAGAAGTGACGAGCGTTTTCGCGACCAACACCTAATCTTTCCTCGCCAAATGAATATGTATTGCCTTTTTTCTCTATTGTTCCGATCACAACACCCACATCCAAAAGATCACCAGATGTAGAGATGCCTTCGTTGTACATAATGTCGAACTCACAGGCCTTAAATGGCGGAGCAACCTTATTTTTAACAACTTTTGCTTTAACTCTATTACCAATAATCAAATCTCCTTGCTTGATTTGAGCTGCTCGACGGACCTCAATTCGTACCGAGCAATAGAATTTTAGAGCATTACCTCCTGATGTTGTTTCAGGATTTCCAAACATTACCCCAATTTTATGACGAATCTGATTGATAAAAATAACGGTTGTATGGGACTTTGAAATAATTCCAGCAAGTTTTCGCAAAGCCTGACTCATTAATCTAGCCTGTGCTCCCATGTGATGATCGCCCATATCACCTTCTATTTCTGCCTTTGGCGTTAATGCAGCGACAGAATCGATCACAATTACATCAACCGCACTTGAACGAACAAGTGTATCAACAATTTCTAGTGCCTGTTCCCCATTATCTGGCTGGGAAATAAACAATTCCTCAATATTTACTCCAATTTTTTCCGCATACTCAGGATCAAGCGCATGCTCAGCATCAACAAAGGCGGCGACTCCACCGATTTTTTGCACCTCAGCCACAATATGCTGAGCTAAGGTTGTTTTTCCAGATGACTCTGGTCCATAAATCTCAATAATTCGGCCTCTTGGCACGCCACCAACACCAAGAGCTAAATCAAGTGATAAACAACCTGTTGAAATAGACTCAATTTGCATGGCCTTTGCTTCGCCCAATCGCATAATTGAGCCTTCGCCAAATCTTTGTTTAATTTGTGAGATCGCTTCATCAGCTGCCTGAAATCTGGCTTTTTGTTCATTTGTTTTAGACATAAGATAATAAATAAGGATGGATTAGAACGCGCCTTTAAAATAAAAGACGACACACATGTTTTGCGCGTCCTCCTCAAATACAATTATACATTACTGCAAAAAATAACTCACCTGACTTATCCCCTGTTGAGGATCAAAAACAACTGATCTTTCAATAACTGCTCGGCGCGAGTATCTTCGTTCAGCCTCGATCACTAGTATATTCATACCCTCTCTTAAATCAACTGAGGCATCAAATGTAAAATCCTCATTAACTACGATTGGCTCACCATTGATAAAAACGCTTGCCTCACCCTCAACAATCCCATAAACAGACAGCCGGGCTTCATGAATTAAAACATCTGTGGCTGGAGATAGAAGTACAATACTTGGTGGCTGAATAATTGAAAAAACCTGCCAACCAATATATCCAAATATTAAAAGCAGCAAACAAGCCAAAGCACTATAGCGAACCATTTGATTCCAAATAATAAATCTTTTTCTATCAACTTTTTGACGCGGTGAGCACATTGGTCCAATTAGATCGCAAACTCCACACTCTTCTTCATAAAGCTCCAAAAAATAACTTTCATCAGCTTCCAAAGCACGAGCGTATGCTCTAATAAAATTCCGTGCATACAATGGCTCGGGTAAACACTCAAATCTTCCTTGCTCGAGCGCCTCTAAATACTTCCGTTGAATATGAGTGTGACGCTCCATCATATCCAAGGTCACTGCTTTTCCTCGACGCAAAGCCCTTAGCTTTTTTGCAAGCGATTGTGGCTCAGAATCAAGTTTTCGCATGACAAAAACCATAATTAAAACTCATCGTGGATAATTCTTGTTTCCTGTTCATCCTCTACTTGATCATCAAGGTCTCCGATAAACTCCTGATCATCATCATCATCATCATCATCATCATCATCATCATCATCATCATCATCATCATCATCATCATCATCATCATCATCATCATCATCTATCTCTGTATTCTCATTCTCTTGCTGTTCGTCCGTAGCTTCATCATCGATCACTTTATTATCATCTTGATCTGATCTAGAGTCATTATCGTGTTTTTTTTCATAACTATCTTCTGGCTCATCGTCATGAATCGGCCACTGGCTGACAAGTACATCTCTTGGTTTAGCCCCATTTCCCTCACTAACCACGCCAAGTTGTTCCATAAGATCAATCATTCTGGCAGCCCGCGAATATCCAATTTTAAGTCGTCTTTGCAAATATGAAGTTGATGCTTTACCACTTTCAATCACTATTTCAATTGCTTCTTCCAACATGGAATCGGAATCATCAGCTGAAAATGCAGTTCCACCAGTCCGCGTATCTTCTGTAATTTGATGATTATAATCTGGCTCGCCTTGCTTTTTTAGGAAAGAAACAACCCTCTCGATTTCATCATCAGAAACAAAAGCACCTTGCAAACGCTTTGGCTTGGAAATCTGTGGAGTTGTTAAAAGCATATCGCCTCGTCCTAAAAGCTTTTCTGCTCCGGCCTGATCTAGGATTGTTTTTGAATCAACCTGTGAGGCAACTGCAAAAGCAATTCTAGTTGGGATGTTTGCCTTAATTAATCCGGTAATAACATCTACCGATGGACGCTGAGTTGCTAGCACAAGATGAATTCCAGCTGCTCGGGCCATTTGAGAAATGCGGACAATAACCGCCTCAACATCGCGCTTGTTTTGACTCATCAAATCTGCCAACTCGTCAATAATAATAACAATTTTTGGCATTCGATCCTTACACTTGGCATTATAAGCATCAATATCACGAGTCCCCTGCTTGGCCAAGTGATCTAATCTGCGCTCCATTTCTCGCACTGCCCATTTAAGCGCATTAATTGCCTCCTCAACCTTGGTGATTGGTGGAATCAACAAATGAGGAATACCGGCATAAACACCCATTTCCACACGCTTTGGATCCACCATAATCAACTTTAGATCATCAGGTCCATTCTGATAAAGAAGAGATAAAATAATCGTATTTAGACAAACTGATTTTCCGGACCCAGTTGCTCCGGCCACCAACATATGCGGAGCCTTATCGACTGCAACTGCGTTTACCGTACCGCTAACATCCTTTCCAAGTGGAGCAGTAAAGTTTGTTTTTCGATGTTTAAAAACATCAGAATCAATAAGCTCACGCAGACAAACCTGACCAACCTTAATGTTTGGCACTTCAATTCCAACCAATGATCGCCCAGGTATCGGAGCTTCAATTCGAATTGGATGAGCTGCCAAAGCCAAGGCTAAATCATTGTGAAGTGCAACTATGCGAGATAGTTTTACACCCTCAGCTGGTCGTAACGCATATTGCGTGACAGTTGGACCAACGCGAACACCAACCATTTCCACATCAATACCAAAATTTTCAAATGTTCGACGAATAATCTCCTGATTTCGATCAATATCACCAGATTTTCCGTCACTGCCATGTTCCTGTAAAAGCTCAAGTGGAATCTCCACTTTTCTTCGTTGCTTGCTAGTCATGACTGACTCTTGCTCTTTGTCATCAGGATGATCAAAAACTGGTTTTTTCTTTTTTTCTTCAAATTCTTCACTGTCATCTTGATCCTCTGCGTCTTCTTCGTTAGATTGATCATCAGCATACAAAACCTGATCGTCTTGCTCTTTGGACTTGCGCATAAACTGACCAAGCTGGGCAAAGTGTGCTGGAACAGTTAAGACATTTTGTAATGAAAGATCAAAAACTAAAATAATTGCAATACAAAGCCCGGCAAATACAACTACAAACGAACCCCAGAATCCTAATACACTAACTAGCAGTTCAGATACAAGCATACCAATATAGCCGCCAGCGACTGCTAAATCAGAAATTGTAAAAACATCATCAAGTAAGAAAAGATTTAAAAGTCCATTAAATGCAATAAAAAACAGGGCAATGCCAAGATAATTTATCCAACTAAAAATCCCTCTACTTGGGAAAAGGATGTGCCAACTAATAACTACCAAAATAAGTGAAAAAAGCCATCTATCCCAACCAAAAAGCTTTGCTAACATTCCATCTGCTGCCAAACCAATGGTTCCAGACAAATCAAAAAATGAGAGAAGGAAAAAAACAGCAAGTGCGATTAAACAAATAGCAAAAATGCTTTGTTTTACCCCGTCAGAAAGCCCTGAATGACTTCTATGGGAACCGCCTTGCTTGCGTTTGCGTTTTCGTGCCATAGCAATCATTAGTTTATCATAATTTTTACGATCTTCCCACGGTTCATTTACACAAGCCTGACAATACGATACCTTTGTTGTAGAACCTCAACCGATTCTGGAGGAATCATGAAGCTCGATTTCGCAGCTATTAGCGACCCTGGCGATAGGTCTTACCAGCAAGATCTCGCCGTAATGCTTTTTCCAGCCATGATCTTTGGAGTCATCGACGGAATGGGGGGCCATAAAAATGGAGACAAGGCCGCCCAATTGGTTTTGAAAGAATACGAGTACTTGCAGCACGAAGATAAGGCGTCGATGGAGCCTCTGCTCGCCGCAGCAAAGCGTGCTCACGCAGCAGTCTATGCAATTAATAAAGACAAGCGTGGCTGCGAACGAGCCGGCGCAGTCGGCACGATTGGTTGGATCAATCAGAGATACTGCCGGGCTCACATTGTTCATATCGGTGACTCAAGGGTCTACCTATTCGGGCAAAAGGGCCTACAACAAATCTCGGTCGACGACACGCCACTTGCTGGCATGAACGAAAAAGACCGACTTAACCATGAAAAAAAGAACCAGATCTATGATGCCTACGGCCTGCATGAGCACGCCAACTTCAGCACCTACGAAATATGGTTCAATCCTGGCGAGACCCTTATGTTCTGCACAGACGGGCTCTCAGATCTTTTGCTCCCGATCAATATTCAGAAAGCATTAGCAAGAAATGACAGCGCATTGGAAATCGCCAGGGACCTGCTTCAAATGGCAAAATGTCTGCCAAGACCGTGCAAAGACAACATCACCATTGTTGTTGTCAGAGCGATTGACCAACCATCTGACACCCAAAACAGCCTCGGGACAAACCCCACCTGCTGTCCCATCGAATGACCTCATCCCCACCCCAACCTCCCTGCCCAGCGCTCTGCGGCAGGGCTTGTGCTTTTTTTTGGAGAAAGAATTAAAGAGTTAAGAGGGTCGCAAGGATAGAAAGAAGACTCTTTAAGACCTAACCTGGGGTGACTAAGTCTCGGAATAAAATAAATAAGACCTATGGGTCGCATAGGTCTTATTGATCTTATTTCTACCTTCTACTTATTAACCCGCTCGAGATAAACCCCCTCTTCCGAATTTACCCGAATTGTGTCGCCTTGGTTTATGAAGATTGGGACTCGGACTTTTAGGCCGTTGTCCATGACTGCGTCTTTTTGGACATTTCCAGAAACTGTATCTCCCTTGGAAGCTGGTTCTGTTTGAGCCACAACATAGTCAACCTTTACTGGTATATCAATGGCAATTGGCTTGTCGCCGTACATAATCACGATCACTTCTAAACCTTCTTTTAAATATTGAACAGAATCCCCGACCATGTCCTCACTAATTGAAACCTGCTCAAAAGTAACGCCGTCCATAAAGTTATACATTGTCCCTTCGGCAAAAATGTATTGCATTTTTTTGTTCATCACATCAGCAAACTCTAATGATTCACCTGATTTGTAGGTGTTATCAATCACTTTTCCTGTGGAAAGGGACTTCATTTTAACTCGAACAAAGCCACCGCCACGACCAGAAGATGAACGCGTGAAGTTAGTGACAACCCACAGGTCATCATTTGCTTTAATAACTGTACCGCGTCGAATCGCATTTGGAACTGCCATATTTATTTTGTTAAGAGAAAAAATTCTTAAAAAAGAACAGACTTAGACACGCTAAATCTGTTCAATTTTGTTTTTATTTATGGACAAATGGAAGCAAGGCCATGATTCTTGATCGTTTGATCTCAGCTGAAAGCTTTCTCTGGTGCTCTGAGCAAACTCCACTTCTCTTTGATGGCACAATCTTTCCAAATGAAGAAATATATCGCTTCAAAAGATCTGTGTTCTTGTAATCAATTGGAGTTTTTTTGTTAACGCAGAATGCACAATATCGTGAAGCCTGCTTTTGTCTGATGTTTGTTATTTTTGCCATACTAGAATGGTATATCTTCTAATTTAATTTCGTCATCGGCTGGGACTGGAACTTGAATAGGGGCTGCGTCTGAGCTAGAACCACCAAATCCTGATGCTTCTCCTCGTCCGCCAAGCATAACCATATTCTCAGCCACAATCTCTGTTCGATATCGCTTTACTCCGTCTTGTCCTTCCCAACTGCGAGTCTGCAGCCTTCCTTCAACGAAGATTCGATTTCCTTTTTTAACATACTGCGTAATAATCTCTGCCAATTTTGCCCAAGCAACAACATTATGAAACTCTGCTTGCTCTTGCTTTTCGCCACTTTGATCTTTCCAAGTACGATTTGTAGCCACAGAGAATGAACATACTGCCTGACCTGATGTTGTTTGACGCAACTCTGGATCCTGTGTCAAATTACCAATTATCATTGCTTTATTAAGTGATGCTGACATATTAAATATTGGTTAAATCTGAATCAAGAATATCATCAAGCTGTTTATCCAAGTCCATAGCAGTCATTTTTTCTGCAACTGGCTCAGCCTGTGACTTCTTAGCGCGTGGCTCTTTTTTAGCAGTGGTACGCTTTCCTTCTGGAGACAATGGTTCTTGATAAGAAGTAAGAGTAAAGCTCATAGTCGGAATTCCTTCTGGTCGCTTTACGACCACATGTCGCAGAACATCTTCACTTAATCGAAGATTCTGATCAATCTTCTGAAGATTTGAGCCATCATGCTCAACATAGGTCAAAATATACGTTCCATGACGCATTTTCTTAACCGGGTATGCTAACTTAATTTTTCCAAGGTTTTTTGTTTCCTGGACCTTAGCACCAGCAGTTTCAAGCACATTTGATACGCGCTCGGTTACCCCATCAATCTCAGAATCTGAGAATTTAGATGGAATAATATACAAAATCTCGTAGATCATAGTGATAGGCCTCTTTCTAGGAGGCAGCCTCTCGGCTACGGACTATTTATGAATTATGACCAGATAGTAGCCCATTGGCTGATTTTGGTCAAGATTTGGATCTCATTTGGATCTTATTATGAGTCAAATTATGGATCGTGAGCTTTTTTAAGAAAGCCTGTAAACATTGATTATCTCTCTTCGAGACTTAGACATTTTGTCTAAGTCTCTGTGTCTAAGTCATTCCAGTGCTATACTTAATACCTTGATAATGATCTACTTCTCGATTATGATGTTTTTATATGAAAAAATTTGCTATTTTAGGTCTTCATCCGGAATTAAGTCTTGCCGAGCTAGAGACTGTGACAAAATCAAAAGTAGACAAAAGCTCTGATCAGGTGGCAATTTTTGAGTCTGATGCTGATTTTGACAATCTACAGAAGACATTGGGAGGAACGCAAAAGCTTGGTGAGGTTTTGGGAAGCGTTAAAGATGCTCAGGAAATAGAGGACCACTTGCTGGCCGTACTTAACAATCAGGTTGGGGACAATAAGTTGCGATTTGGGATTAGTGTTTATGACCTGGGTGACACCAGGCGGACAAAGGAAATTCAGAAGTACATGCACAAGCTTGGGATTACCTTAAAAAAATCAGTCAAAGAATCTGGACGATCAGCTCGGCTAGTCACCTCTAACGAACCAACACTTTCAACAGTAGTAGTGGCGAAAAATAAGCTCACAAAAAACGGAATTGAGTTTGTTATCCTGGTTGATGAATCTGAAATTCAAATTGGAGTTACTAAAACAGTTCAGGATTTTGATGATTGGTCGCATCGTGACTACGAACGACCTGGTCGTGACGCCCGGTCAGGAATGTTGCCACCAAAGTTGGCGCGTATGATGGTAAACCTGGCTGGAGTTGAACCACAAAACTCATATCTACTCGATCCATTCTGCGGATCAGGCACAATCCTAATGGAAGCATCAATTCTGTGGTTTGATAATGTGATTGGATCTGACATTTCAAAAAGAGCTATTGAAGACACACGGGACAATCTCGATTGGTTGGAAAGCGAAGGCTATCGCGTGGCTGACAATACTTTGATATGCGCATCTGCAACCGATCTAACCGAACATCTGGATAAAAACTCAGTTGACGCAATCGTGACAGAACCGTTTTTGGGAAATCCAAGACAAGGAAAAGAAAGAGTACAAGATATCGAACACGCAATCGAAGCCCTAGCCGAACTTTACGATTCTGCTTTTGCAGAACTAGATAAAATTTTAAAACCAGGCGGAAAAATGGTCATCGCCTCACCTGTCCATTACGCCAACGAACAAGAATTCCATGTGCCAACAATCGAGATTCTTGAAAACCTTGGATACACCCTCGAGCACAATCCAATTCTATACAAGCGCGAAGGACAATTTGTGGGGAGAGAGATATTAGTGTTTAAAAAAGCAAATAATAGCCTATAAAATTGAACTAAATTTAAAAACTGCAACCAGTAATGTCCCGATCGGGACATTATGCGTCGTGACAATGTAAAATATGCAAAATAAAGGCATGAAACAGGATTCTTATGCAGCTCGCGTTCTTTTAAATATCGAAGATGGGTTGGACAATTTTTTCTTTACGCTTTCAAACTCACATCTAGTAATGAAAGTTGGAGTTGATGACGCAAGAACGATTCTCTGGCGACAGGAGGAATCAAGAAAAAAGAGAGCAATAAAATACCTTCAAAACAAAAAATTAATAAAAATTAAGAGGCTAGGAAATAAGTATCAAACTATCTTAACCGATGATGGTATTGCTGAATATTTTAGATTAAAGGTGCTTAGATCTGACTTACTTCCTAATGACAAAGTAACAATGGTTGTTTTCGACATACCTGAATCTCAATCAAATTCACGCAAACAACTCCGTAGATTTCTTGATCATGCAGGCTTTATGCCAATCCAAAAAAGTGTATGGATTTCTCCATTTGATGCAGGTCAAGAATTAGCTAAACTATTTAAAGTCAAAGGAAAAAATGGATGGATAAAAGTATTCGTCGCTAAGCAAATTCGTTAATAATAGCAGGCTAAAATCAATTTCAACGACGCATAATGTCCCGATCGGGACATTATGCGTCGATTATTTAAGATAAGCTAATAGAATCAAGCTAATTTGAGTAATGGGGTTGACAAAAGCCCTTTTTTTATGTTTAAATGGCCGGTCTTTGATTCGACACCACCCCCAACCCAATCGAGGAGATCAAATGGATCGAAACAAATTCAAGAGCGGTGTCGCACAGGTGACGCGCGCGATCATGGCCTTCGTGGTCAGGTGGACACCAATCATCGCTTCAGCGATCTGGGCCTTCATCTGCAAGTGGGCGCCGATTGTCTGGTCTCGCCTGGTCAAGGCTACGGTCTGGACCGGACTGGCGATCTGGGCGACCACCAAGTTCGTGGGACGGCTCATCCGCACCACGGCCATCGACCCCTTGCGCCAGGCGACCAAGGTCTGGCTCTTTGGCAACATCTGGGGCGCTATCTTTTGCACCCTGATAGTGATGGGTTTCACGGTCTTCTACGGACCAGTGGAAAGCCCAACGCCAGAAGAACCCAATGTGGGTGATGTTGAGCGCGAGCCTGGCAACCCGCCGGTTTGCGGCAAAGACTGCATCAAGACCATCCGCGAGTCGCGCGCCAAGCTGCGTGGCATTGAGGAAAACGAAGCTCAGTATGTCCTGAGGGAGTACAACGCCTTCGTTGCCTCAAGTACATGGCGTGAACGCGCCGAGTCTTGCCACAAGAACCACTGGCAGCACTTCCAGAAAGCCGAGGAGATGACCCTCTATCCGGCCGCGTTCATATCTGGCAAGGCTTTGATCGAAGGCGCTGGGTGCCGAAACATCGCAGCAACAAATGGCGATGGAGGGATCGGGCCCATGCAGATTACGCACCCGTATTCCAGCCACATCGTGGCTGTTGGTCGAATGCTCGGCGTCTCCAAGGCCAGCGTAGACTACCGCCATGACTACCTGACCAATGTCCTGCTCGGCACCGTGATGTTCTCGGACTTTGAGAACCAATTCGGAAGCCGAGGCGTTGGTCTGCTCGCGTACAACCGGGGGCCGGGCAATGTCCGCAAGGACATGCGTCGTGGTGAACTCACGAATTTCAAGCAGCGCACGCTGTCTGACTTCCGTGGTGGCATCCCCGAACACGCTGGCAAGGGAGGACGCCCGCGCGTCTACGCTGATAGGGTCTTGGCCGGCATGGTCATGATGGATCGCGTCGCGCGAAACCTTCCGCTCAAGCCTCTCGAGAGGCTGACGCTCGAGGACATCCCCGGGGCCAACCCGGCAGATGACGGCAAATAGCGTCTGTCACCTTACCTCGATCCCCCGACATCGCGTTCGGGGGATCTTCGCGTTTTAAAAAAACCTGGATCGGGTCTTTTTTAAAATCGATTTTAATAATTGATGAATTCCTAATCAAAGCCTGGTATGATAAATTGGTTTTAAAAATTCTAAACCCCCACTCTAAAATGACAAACATCTCCATCTTGCATTACATATTCTTTTCCTTCAACTCGCAATTTTCCTGCTTCTTTTGCTCCAGCCTCGCCGGCAAAAGTCACAAAATCCTCATAGTGAATTACTTCTGCTCGGATAAATGCTTTTTCAAAGTCAGTGTGAATTACGCCAGCAGCTTGTGGGGCTAAAGTCCCACGCTTCACTGTCCAAGCACGAGTTTCTTTTTCGCCTGTTGTTAAATAAGTTACAAGCTCAAGCATTTCATAACTTTTTCGAATCACTTTATCTAATCCTGACTCACCAAATCCTAACTCTTGCATAAAACTCTCAGCATCTTCTTTGGAAAGCGATACCAACTCTGATTCCAACTTTACTGAAATCGGAATAGCAACTCGTTCTGGGCCAAATGGTGATTTCCAATCTCGATTTTTTGCTGTCTCCTCATCAACATTGATTATATAAAGAATTTTTTTTGTGGTTAGCAACTGTGTTTCCTTAAGCGCTTCCTCTTCTTTTTCTGTCAGCTCAACTGAGCTGGCCATCTTTCCTTGCTCTAATGCTGTTTTAAACTTTCGCAAACCATCGACTTGTAAAAGCATAATCTGATCCTTGGTACTTTTTGCTTTTGTTTCAATAGAATCAAGTCGCCTATCAACTGTTGCCAAATCACACATGGCAAGTTCCATTTCAATAATCTCAGCATCACGAATTGGATCAATACTACCGTCAACATGGGTCACATCAGCATCTTTGAAATCACGCACAACATGGGCGATCATGTCTGTTTCACGAATGTTTGCTAAAAACTTGTTTCCCAACCCTTCTCCTTTATGCGCGCCTTTAACAAGTCCGGCAATGTCAACAAACTCAATGGCTGTGGGGATAATCTTCTCTGATTTGGAAAAGTCAGCCAAAATCTGGAGTCGTTCATCAGGCACTTCCACAATGCCGACATTTGGCTCAATGGTACAAAACGGAAAATTAGCGCAATCAACTTGCTTTTTGGTCAGGGCAGTGAAGAGCGTAGACTTTCCCACATTTGGCAAACCAACAATTCCAACTTTTAACATAATGTTGTGAGTGTACTCAAAATAATGGATTTTGAACAGATCTGCGTTGTAGATAATAAATAATGTT
>DMOG01000020.1 GCA_003453595.1 Candidatus Uhrbacteria bacterium | reverse complement strand
CATTATCATTTGGGCGGGACAGACGACAAAAATGAAACAGTGTTCCAGAAACATGTTAGCGAACTTAGATATGCAATGGATCTTGCTGATGTGGTGGAAGCAAAATTGAACATTGAGACAGAAAAATCATTTGCAATTGCCAATCAAACCTGGGGTTTATATATCATAAAAGAAATCCGTGACCGCGTTCACGGAGTCCAGACACATTGTGATTTAAGACAAAGCTACACCAGCATGGAAATAAATCCATTACAATACAGTCAAGCCTTTAAAGAAAACAAAGATCTTGTAAATGTCTGGGTTGGCGCAAAAATAATCTTGGCTGGTCACCTGCTGGCAACCAGGAATTGTAAAAAACCACTGAGCAATCATTGGTTTTAAAAAATATCCAAATACTCAACGCACTGCCCTAAATGAAATACGAGAGTCTGATCGTTACATATTTTAATAAATCCAGTCCGGTATCAAACAGCTAAGCTGGAATAGCTTAGCTGGTTTAGGTGGGGTTAAAAAGAAAAAACCAGAGCTTTACTCTGATTTTTTCATGGTGACCCCACCGGGAATCGAACCCGGATTTCCAGGATGAGAACCTGATGTCCTAACCGTTAGACGATGGGGCCGTTATATTTGTTTTGCGCGAAAAGTATAGCATAATTAGCCAAAATGACAAGAGTGATACGATAGCGTCACTCTTGACTTAAATTTCAAAATTTTGAGAAACTATAACACTATAAGTAGAATCACCCCAAAAATCACGCGATAGACGCAGAAGTAGAAGAAATTTCCTTTTTTTAAAAACTCTAGTAAAAATTTTATCGCAAAGATTCCCGACATAAAGGCTACAATACAACCGACAATTAAAGCAATGATCGACACATCAAGCCCGGCGTCGATGGCGTCAAAGGTTGTTAAAACTCCGGCCCCGAGGATTGCTGGGATGGAAAGTAAGAAAGAAAATCTTGCCGCACGTTCGCGGTCAATGCTCATGAACATTCCAGCAGTCATGGTTATTCCAGATCTTGAAGTTCCAGGAATCAAGGCAATGGCTTGAGCAAGTCCGATAACGATCGCACGCAACCATGAAATCTTTTCGATTCTTGCAATTAGATGTCTTCTTCTCATCACAAACAAATCAGCCATATACAATGCGATCCCCCAAACAATAAACGAAATTGCTACTACCTGTGTGGTTCTAAGTAGTGCCACTGCATTGTCAGACAATATAAAACCAACAATTCCAGCTGGAATTGTTGCTACTGCGATCTTGAGACCAAGGGATGAAAACAATTTTTTTGAAAAAAGCACGCGTAGTATATCAATCACTTCCTTACGCAAAACCCAGACCACAGCTCCCAAGGTTGCCACATGAACAGCCACATCAAAACTAAGACTTTCTGACTCAAGTCCAAAAAGCTCATGGATCAAAAGCAAATGCCCAGAGCTGGAAACTGGAAGAAACTCTGTTATTCCTTGGATCAAACCCGAGACAATCGCTTCAAGTAAACTCATAATTATTCATCAAAAGTAACTCGCTCGCCTGGCAAAACCGGAGTTGGACTTGAGTCAGTAGAGACAGCGCGCACCAGTTGCGCCTCTTTGATAGGCGCAGGTAAACCACCTGTCTTTTCAGTCCTTGACTCAGGCCGAGCAGACGGTCGATTATCATTTCTGGGAGGTCTTTGACCTGAAGAAGAATTATTCACAGATCCATCAGCCGGCTTTTTACTTCGACTTCGGCGTCTGCGCTTGCGTTTATTTGGATCCTGTTGACCCTGATCTCGGACAGATGAATCTGATCTAATTGGAGTTGGTGTTGGCGTTTGCTCATCATTCTTTTCCAGCATCGGTCGATCGAGCAGGGTCATAGCCGCTGCTGGCGCACGCAACATATCCCGCGCCTGAATATCAGTATTATCTTCTTTAGCTTCTTTAATCCCATCAATCCCCTTTGTCCCAACCACTTTTTCTGTCCTTTCCACTTCTACAACTTTTTCAGGCTCCTTCTTCTCCACCAGCTCATCAAGTTTTATAGATCCTTTTGGTTCATCCAAAACTAGTTCCCCATCATTAATCCTTGGCACAGTTTCCAGTACTTTTTTAGTTTCCTCTCTTTGAACTCTTTGTTGCTGTCCTTTGCTACCGCCTTTTTTCCGCTCTTCCATAACAATCGGATGACACTCTTCACAGTAGATTGGTCGAGATCGATCTAATTCAACTGGTAAAGGAAATACTTTTCCACAGCGTGTACAAGTATACTCATGGGAAAATCTAGCTTTCTTAGCATCCTTTTTTACTTGTTTTGTTTTTTCATACTCAGCTTCAATGTCAGTGTCTGCACCAAATCCACTCCATTCTGATACTTTTTCCTCAATTTTTGCCCGATTACCAGCATAGCGTTCGCGAGATTGCTCAATAACTTTTTCTTCTGATCCGGTTTTTGTAGCAATCGGTGGCAAGGTTAATGCTGAAAAAGGTTGAGAAGTAATACCATCAATCATCAACTTTAAATAAATATTATATTTTGGCAAATTAATCATGTCGTTTGGTGTAAAGCGAGGCATAAACTCCTCTTCCATAAAAGACGCATCCGGTCCACCGACTCGAAAAGCAATAATTGTTCCAATGTTTCCAAACACAGCATCGCGCACTTCTTCTGTTAACTGCTCAATATATTGATGAGCCATGATTAAGTTTAATCGATATTTTCTAGCTTCTGACAAAATAGAAGCAAAACTTTCCACTGCAAAGTTTTGGAACTCGTCAACATACATGTAAAAATCTTGTCGCTCTATCTCTGGAATATCCACACGCTCCATGGCTGACATCTGTAATTTTGTAATAAGCAAACCACCGAGCAGTCTTGATGAGTCTTCACCGATTCTTCCCTTTGCTAAGTTAACAATAAAAATCTTTTGATCATCCATTATCGCCCGAATATTAATTGATGACTTTGCTTGAGCGACAATATTACGAATAACTCCAGCTGATAAAAATTGACCAACTTTATTTTGAATCGGCGCCACTGCTTCGGAAGCAAATTTTGACTGATAACCTTCAAATTCAATAATCCAAAATTGTTTAACAATCGGGTCTTTAACATTACTGACTATTTCCTTACGATAATCAGCATCAGACAACATACGATTAATTCCTAGCAAAGTTGTGTTTGGATTGTCCATCAATGCCAAAATTGTGTTGTTCAAAATATATTCCATTCGAGCTGACCACACACCTTCCCAAATCTTTTTAAACACTGACATCATTCCTGCCACAACCAGATGTTTCATGTTTTGGTCAACAGCTTCCAAAATGTTAAACGCAATTGGATAATCAAAATCAGCCGGATTGAAATATACAACATCATTAATTCGCCAGCTTGGAATATAATCTAATAACCTTTCTGCAGTGTCTCCGTGCGGATCAATGTAGCAACATCCGTGTCCGGCATAAATATCAGACAAAATCATATTTTCCATGAGGGTAGTTTTTCCCACACCAGTTTTTCCAATTATATAAACATGCCGCCGACGGTCGTCTGTTTTTATACCAAAAGTTTGCATCTTATTTCGAAAATTTACTTTCGCGAAATAAGCAATATCATTTTCATGGTCATGAGGATAACGCATTGTCATATTTTTATACTAAACTGGCAAACTTTCTGGAGGTTCAGAATTTGATATTTTTTCCAAGTCTGACAAGTCCAATCCTGGCGGTAGTGGTGCAGGCATTCCTGGTCTAAATACTGGCATATCATCAGATTGTTTATTTTCTACAAAAGTCTCAGCTGGTGTCATGACAGGCAAGGAATCCGACTTAACCTCAACTGGATATGGATCTTGCTCCTGAGTTGGTGCATGAGGCGTTGGTGACTCTGGAATATAGTCAGCTGTTTTTTCGCGCATGGTTGATGAACCTTCAACATCAGTGGCACTGCGTTCAAAGTTTGGTAAAATCGATAATTCGTTTGGTGCATAACCAAGCTCTCGTGGCGCTTCAGCCATACGAGCACCCAGCGAAGTCAAAACCGGGGTGCGTGCATCTGGTCCTGGGAAGTGCCACAAAGTTGCCAGCTCTGATGCTGTTAAAATATATGGCGTTGTTCCACCAAAAAGTCGGTTTTTATATCGATCAACTAATTTCTTCTGTTTCCCAGGCATCTGCCATGCTTGGAAGAAATAATCATCTTTGGTAGTAACATTCTCTGTTAATGACAATTTATTCATTCCAGAATCATACTGAAGAAAAATTCCTTTAGTCATTGAGGCGATTGTGCCCTTGCGGAATAATTCTTTTTTTGCAACATAAACAAAACGAATTTTTGAATACCAACCAATCTCTTTTTGTTTTTGACCAACCGCCTTGAGCGTATCCTGCTCGTCTGGTGTCATTTTCCACATGCGGAAATCATCAGCTTTTTTTTCTTCAGAAGCACCAAAAGGTCTTCCCAAAAGCTGTTCGGCAAATGCTCCCGGTATCCAACCAACTGATTCATCAATTATTCCCTTCTTTTTTGGCTCTTCGATTCCATACTGTTTCTTCATCCACTTAATCGCATCTTTTTTCCAGTCTTGACTATCAGGACCAATAATAAGCATCTGGATCCAATAAAACTCACCTGGTTTCATCTTTCCTAACATTTCTAACATTGGCAATAAAGGATCTTTAAATCGAAGATCTTTTTCTCCGGCATGTTCAAAATCAACATATCGTTTGATTGGAAAATGCTCTTTTTTGGAAAGTGAAAGTTCAGAACCAAAACACTCATATTCTTCATTGGGATAATCGTCTGGAATTAGATTAATATAATCCTCAACTTCTATTATTTGTGCGTCAGGGTATTGCGCGTATAGTGCCGCCTCGACTAAATCACGATATTTCTTAATGGTACGAATATAATACTGCACCTGACCACCATTGCTGATAATTTCAAAAGAAAAATAAGCTTGAAACTTTCCATCCAACCATTTTTCTTTCCAGGTAATAGCTGACTTGCTACCGGAAAGATTATTAAAAAAATTCTCAATTCCCTTCACCGAATGAATAGCATCAGCCGGAATAGTAACTGTCAACAAATCCCACTTCAGGTTATCCCAGTATTGACCTTGTTTAATATCAATCCAAACCTGGGTGAATCCCCAAACCAGAATACAGAAAACCGGAAACCAACCAATATAAAGTACAATATCAGTTGCCACAACATCAGGTGGAGTTGTATTAATATAGTTTTGAAACAATTCCCAAATAGCAAGCATAGATGAAATTATTATAGCACGAAGCAGCAAATCATTGTGAGCAACGAGTTGTGAATTGGGGATTAAAATGAAAAACAAAAACTGCCGTAATCACGCGGCAGTTTTTTAACTATGATTATTTATTCAGCTTCTCTATTTCGCTTCCATTGCTCCCAAATAACTAGTAGTGGACTGGCAACGAAGATTGACGAATATGTTCCCGCGATAATACCAACTATAAGCGCTAATACAAATGGGCGAGTTGTTTCTCCACCGAAGAGAAAAATTGCCACCAACACCAAAACTGTTGTTAATGATGTATTAATGGATCTAGAAAAACTTTGGACAATGCTCATGTTCACTGTGTCTTTAAATGATCTTGATCCATAGCGATTACTTACTAAATTTTCTCGAGTTCGGTCGAATATAACAATTGTGTCATTGATTGAATAACCTATGATTGTCAAAAGTGCCGCAATAAAAGCCGTATTCATTTCATATCCATAATAATGACCAAGTATTGCAAAAACGCCAAGCGGAATTAAGACATCATGAACAGCGGCAACGATTGTTAACAAACCATACTTCCATGATTTGATAGGATCGGAAACCTTACGAAATGCCCAGGCAACATACAAAACAATCAAAACTAACAAAATGATAATCGCTTTCACTGAAGCCTGCATTAATTCTGATCCAATAACTGATCCAATTGTTTCGTATCGATTTTCTTCAAATAAACCAAGATTTGTTTCTAATGACTCTAAAATTTGCGCATGTTGATCACTAGACAACGACTCCGACCTAATAAGATAACTGGAATCACCTGTTTGCTGAACCGTTGGTGTGAATCCGGCATTAGAAAAAACTGTTCTCACCTGATCAATCTGAACTGAATCTGTGAATGTAACATCCATTAAAGATCCACCTGTAAAATCAATGCCTGGATTTAATCCAAATGTTATGATGCTAATCAACGACGCTAGCAATAACACCCCTGAGATTGAAAGCCAAATTTTTGATTTTCCAATTACATCAAAGTATTTCATATGCTTATTCTGTTTTTTCTTTCTTAACTCCGTAAAGCCAGAGTTTTTGCGCAGGCCTCCATCCGCTCACCCATTGCAATAGTAATCTGGTGACAAAAATTGCTGTCATCATTGAAACTAAGATACCAATAGCTAGTGTTAAGGCAAATCCCTTAATAAAGCCGCTAAGTGTAAACAAGACCCCGGCTGCGATTAAAGTTGTTAAGTTTCCGTCACGGATTGAACTCCAGGCGCGTCTAAAACCTTCATCAATCGCTGTGGATAAATCTCGTCCACTCTGCAGCTCTTCTTTCATTCGTTCAAAAATCAACACATTGGCATCCACAGCCATACCAAGCGACAAGATAAATCCAGCAATTCCAGAAAGTGTCATTGTCACTCCCAACCACTTATAAAGCGCTAGGTTAACAGCTGTATAAACAATCAAAGCAATAATCGCAAGAAATCCTGCTAAGCGATAATAAGCAATCATAAACAGTGACAAAAAAACAAGACCAATAATTGCCGCTTGAATACTTTTATCCAGCGAAGCCTTCCCTAATGTTGGTCCAACAGTTTGCTGACTCAAAAGCTCGATTGGAACTGGGAGCGCACCGGCATTTAATCGTTGTGCTAATAGCTTTGCTTCTTCAATTGTGAAATTTCCTGAAATTGTTGCTTTGCCGCCATAAATAACATCTTGCACAACCGGTGTTGAAATAGCCTCACCATCCAAGAAAATTCCAATTGGCTTTCCGATATATTCTTCTGTCATGCTGGCAAACAAATCAGATCCTTCACTATCAAAGGTCAACTGCACATATGGAATCTGGGTGTTTTGATCAAAAGCAACTGTCGCGTGATCAATGTGCTTTCCAGAAAGCTCTGTGTTGTCCCATGGATCTATATTTAGCAAGTCAGATTCTGTTGTCCATGTCATCTCAATATGAGAGATTTCATACACTGTTTTTTGATTAGAACCCTGGCGATAGATAAGGTGATATCCAAATTCTGTTTCCACAATGTTAGAAATCTCACCGTCTGCTAGAGCGAAAGCAGCGTCTTCAAAAGGAGAAACGGTCATGCCTTTTGAAATTGTTCCCAAATCACCACCAGAGGCTGCTGATCCATCATTTGATAATTCCGTAGCTTTTTGTGCAAAATTATCAGTTGTAATTTCTGATTTTATTTGTTCAATTAATAACTGAGCTTCGGCTTTGCTACGCTCTTGCTCGCATCCGGTTACTCCGCTGTAACAAATTAAAATGTGTGAAAGGTCAAGTTCCTCTTCTTCTGAGGTTGATTGAAAATTTACAATGTGCAAAGTCGAGTTGTACTCATACAAACCATCAATCACTCCTGTTTTTAGCTTTTCACGCTTAATCTGGTTGACTAGTTCACCAAAGACAGGATCATTCTCATCAACAAATCCATAATATCCCTTGTTAAATGAAGTTGATGAAATCGATGCTTCTCGGGCTAAGTCTCCAAAATCTTCACCATCTAGTGCCCGATCAAGGATTGCTAGCGCGTCTGTTTGTTCTTGAGCTTGAGACGCCTCCATTTGATCATGCTGTTCTAGAGTAAGCTCTACTTGTTCATCTATATTTGCTTTTGGAACTTTGAACTCAAGAATCGGAGTTTCACCAATCAGACCGACTGCATCATCAACATTAAATATTCCAGCCAGCTCAACTATGATTCTAAAATGATCACCATCAATCATTGTTTGAACAATTGGCTCAGAAACTCCAAAAGCATTTACCCGTCGTTCAATTACATCACGAACTCCTTCAACAGCTACTGCCCGATCTCCAGAATCAATCTGAGACATGTCAGCTTCATAAACTAAGTGAACGCCTCCCTGAAGATCCAAGCCAAGTTTATGTTGTTCTTCACTAAACTCTGGCATGTTAATTCCAATTGTGTTTTCAACTCCTCTGGCAACAGTATTCCAAGGATTAGGAAAAGCTGTGGAAGCAGTAAGAATGAAAACAATAACTATGGTCGCAAGCGCACTATAAAGTCCTCGTCTTATTCTTGGTGATCGTTTTTTCTCCATATTTTTAAAAATTCAAATATGCAGGCATATTACGGGATTTTATTGTAATAGACAAGTATAGGTGTGATCAAAACGCCCTTGATAAGGGCGTTTTGCTTTGATTTGACTAGTCTTTGATAAATTTTACTCCAAATACTGGCACCCAACGCTGATCGTGTTCATCTAAAATTTCACATGATTGATTCTCCACATACATGTTCAACGCAATGTCTGCAAGTAACTCCTGGTCTGTCATTATTTCAACCTTTAGCTCTTCAAGTTCCAAAATATCAACTGTGCGTGATTTTATTTCATTTTCAATCCCTTTTCTTTCATCTCGCAAATCTTTCAGCTTATCTCCCAACTCACGATAACGCGCATCCTGACTTAACTCATCCGTAATTGATTTTTGCAAATCTCTTTTTTTAGCTTTTGATTTTTGCAAACGCTTGTAGACTTGTTCGATTGATTGCATAAGGGGGAGGTTAGAAGTAAGAAGTTTAAAGTATAAAGTTCAACGCCAGAATTATATCATACTTGATTATAGGGTTAGGCAGTGCATTGAGTATTGTGCATTGAGTATAGAATGCGGGTTTATAGATTTCCCCTGGACAAAAGTTGAAAATCAGAGTATAAATCTCGGTTCGAAGAAGGTACAAAGCCTCAAACCAATGTCCCACTCCGCGTGGACAGGGAGCAGAAAATGGAATCGAACGGAAACCAAAAGAAGACCGTTGTGATCTTTCCTGGTGCCTGGAGCCGGGGAACGGCCGAGCTCTGGCTCGCGTTTGTCATCAAATTCTTCGAGCGCCTCAACCTCCGCGTAGTCGTGATGCACTACGAGGGCGTAACCATCGAAGAGATGGTGCTCTCCTGCTGGGTGCAGATCAAGTCCCTCGGTTTACCCGACGGCGTGCTCGGAGTGGCGTATTCCATGGGTGGGATTCCCTTGCGCCTGCTTGCGCGGGACAACCCTCGCCTGTTCTCAAGCGTAATCCTGCTGGCAAGCACGACCCGTAAAGGGCTCCCCTGGCGTGGGTACATCAAAGGTGTGCTCTCCATCCCGTGGGAGTTCATCCGTGGGATCTTCACCGGACAGGTCACGCTCGATTGCAAGCGCAATGTCGCCAAGTCGTTCTTCAACGCCCGCGACCGGTACGAGCCTACGATTGAGCCAATGGCGCGCTCGCTTATGGACATATTGAGGCCCGAACCGATCAGCTGCTGCCTCGGCCTGATCCCCCTCCCGTTCTTCCATGGGGACACCGGGCCAATGCCGTGCCGTGCCGTGGCCATCGTGCCACGAGACGACATCCTGTTTGCCAAATCGACATTTGCCGATGACCCACAGGTCATGCCAATGTCCATCAACGGTGATCACGGCTCTGTCCTGGACGAGGCCTGGGTCAACACAGCCCTAAACTGCGCCACAATTCTCATCTGAAAACCTTAGGCATCAACGAACCGCCCGTTCCACGAACTTCGTGTGGACCGGGCGGATACTGTTTTTATAATCAAGCACAACCCCCTTTTAATTTACTCGTACCGCAAAGCCTCGATTGGATCGAGGTTTGCGGCTCGTTTGGCTGGGTAAACGCCAAAGGCGATTCCCACTCCGGTAGCTACAAGTACGCCCAGTACAATTGCACTAACTGGAATATGCAAAGCCCAGTCGTCTAAGAAGAATTTGGCAACGATCGCTATCACCACCGAGGACAAAATCCCTCCCAATACGCCAACGATTCCTCCAATCATGGTGAGCAATACAGCCTCTGCTAAAAATTGTTGTAAAATCTCGCGCTTAGTTGCGCCAATGGATTTGCGTAGTCCAATCTCTCGAGTGCGTTCTGTAACTGACACAAGCATGATGTTCATAATTCCAATACCTCCCACTACCAATGATATGGCAGCGATCGACGAAAGCAACAAAGTCAAAACCGAACCAACCACTCCAATAATATCCTCAGCATCACTTTGGGAGGACACATAAAAATCATCTAAATCAAGATCGCGCTGAGGGTTGTCTATATTATGCTCGTCACGCATCACAAACCTAACCTCGTCTTTGGCATAATCCAAATCAACATCACTTTTGGCCCGCGCCACAATATAACTAACATAATCCACGCCCATCAAATCTGCTTGCATGGTGGTGATTGGAATACTTATTTGCGTGTCTAAATCTTGAAAAAATCGTGTTCCCTGCTCATCAAACACACCGATCACTCGAAAAGCTATTGATCCAATCTTTACCTTCATACCGGTTGGATCTTGTTGACCAAATAAATCGTTTGCCAAGTCTTTTCCTAAAACCGTAACTTTTGTATAGCCCTCAATGTCTGAACTAGAAAAAAATCTTCCGTAAAGCAGGTCAGCTGGAAAAATATCCAAATAGCCCTCATTAATCCCATTAATGCTGGCAAACTGACTTTCTTGTTCATGAGAAACAGTATTTGTTGAAACCAAGATCGCGCTCACAGCTGTAAACATACCTGTTTTTTCCAGCGCTTTCTGATCGTCAAGCGTGATTGTCTGCTCAACAAACGGACTTGGTGGGCCAGAAGTGGGGTCGCCGGCGCTTGCCTCCACAAACAAAAGGTCAGACCCAAGATCTGCCACCTGTGACAAAATCAGCCCTTCTGCGCTCTGACCAATGGACAGCATTAAAATAACAGAAGCAATTCCAATCACAATTCCCAAAATTGTCAAAGCACTACGCGACTTATTACGCCTAATTGAAACTGTCGAAGATGATATTAAGTCTTTCCAAAGCATATTATTTAGTATACCGATCTGTTCTTCGCTTGTGTCCGGTTCTGTCTGAGATGATTTGGCCGTCTCTAATTGAGATTATCCTTTCTGCAAACTCGGCAGCTTCTTGCTCATGAGTGATCATAATAATTGTCCTGCCTTTGGTATGCAATTCTTGAAACATCTTGAGAACCTCAACACCAGTTCTAGTATCAAGATTTCCAGTTGGCTCATCAGCAAAGATGATGCTTGGATTCCCAGCCACAGCTCGAGCAATGGCCACACGCTGACGCTCACCACCTGAAAGCTGATTACTCAGATGCTCAAGCCGATGATCCAGTCCTACAATTTTCAAAGCCTTTTCTGCCAATACTTTTCGCTCTGCTTCTGGGATCTGATCATAAATCATTGGCAAAGCCACATTCTCTAAAACTGATGTTCTTGGCAGAAGATTAAAAGATTGAAAAACAAAACCAACCTCTTTTCGGCGCATAATAGCTAACTGATCATCAACCAGTCTGGAAACATCCTGACCTTTAAACTGGTAAACACCGGAGGAAACAGTATCTAAAAATCCCAAAATGTGCATAAGTGTGGACTTTCCTGAACCTGACGGTCCCATAATGGCCACAAACTCACCTTCCTGGATTGCAAATGAAACTCCATGCAAAACCGATGTTACCACATCATCGTTTACATAATCCTTGTGAATGTCTTTGAGTTTTATTAGTGGCGTGGGCATATCAAAGCTACTAATTAATAGCTGTGATAACCTCATCACCTTCTTTTAATCCTGATACGATTTCTACTAATCCGCCGTCGGCTCGCAAACCAGTTACGATCACCTGCTCATCGTATAAATCACCGTTTGGAGTTCGCACATACTTTGTGCCGTCCTCATGCTGGTAGACAGCGCGCTGTTGCACATAAAGTATATCAATCTTAACTTCGGTTTGAATAACAACATCAGCTGACATTCCCGACTTTAGTACTAATGCTTCGCCATCATCTAAATAAATCTCCACTTGATAATAAACAACGCCTTCAATGTTGCTCTCCCCTGGGTTGATTCTGCCAACATGAGCTGGAATTTTTACGCCTTCACCATAGGCGTCAAATGTAACTTCTGCCTGGTCATCAAGTGCAATTTTAACAATATCTGCTTCAGGAACATCAACCATGATTCGGTATTGCTCTGTGCTTGATTGAACTCCAGCAACAGCAGACCCGATTGAAACTGATTCACCTGTAGAAAGATCCATATGAGTAACAACACCGTCAAACGGCGCGTGAATTTCTGTTTTTGCTAACCTCGCCTGCGTCGCGTCCATCTGAGCTTGGGCTTGACCAACTTGAGCATAATAAGCAGCTGTGTCCACTGCCCGCTTACCTACAGTTAAAGAATCAAGATCAGCTTGGCGCATACTTACAGTCGCTTGAGCAATAGCCACACTCGAACTCGCGTTTGATACTGCTTGATCATAAGCTTGTTGCTTTGAGTCAACTGCGTTTTGGGCATAGTCTTTAGCGTCTTGCGTACTTAAAAGCAAGCTAGTAATTGTTTGGCGTTGTCCAACCAGGGCCGTTTGCTCAACCTGAATCGTATCACGCTCTGTGTCAATTCCTGCCTTTAGTGTTGATACATCGCTCAAAGACAAATCAGCTGTATCACAGCTTGTATTATCAAGAACTCGACGAGTATAAAGTAAAGTTGATGATGTATATGAAAGCGCAAGCTCTACTGCATCTGCTGCTGAATTGATTTGATCGTCAGAGGACAAATCTGTTAAAGCGTAAACAAGATCCTCTGCTCTGTCTCGATAATCAGCCGCATAATTAAATACATTTTCTGCGCTTGTTAATTGCTGTGGATCAGTGGCTGACAAATAGCGCTCAAAACTATCATTATAAAGCGTGTTTTCAATTCCAAGTATTTCATCAACTGCACTTAATGCACTGCGAACATCGATCATTGAAGAAAAAAGAATCGTACGCAAATCTTCGTACGATTCTTCTAAATCCTCCTGATTTTCGTTTATTGTATGAGTAAAATCAGCTTGCGCATACTCAAGTGCGGTCTGTGCAATTGCAACATTTAATACTGCGAGCTCTTGTTTGGACAAAAGATCAGCCTGCGCACTATCAAGCGAAGCTTGGGCTGACGCCAGTTCCTGGTCAGTTGCTCCGGCTAAAAATTGATTCAAGTTAGCTTGTGCAAGATAGAGCGCTTGCTCAGAAGCTGATAAGTCTGCCAGTATTTCCGTACTTCCCAAGATAGCCATAACCTGACCCTCCAAAACCTCATCACCAGATTGCACAAATACTCGAGAAACCGTGCCAGATGACTCAAAAGCAATGTCAGCCTCTTGGAAAGACTCAAGTTCACCTGATACCTCCACAGTCTGAACAAGATCACCACGCTCGACCTTTACCAATGTAAAGGTCGAGCCACTTCCTCCCTTAAAATAAAACCCAGCGCCTACCATAAGAATAACAACAATCCCGAGCGCCCACCATTTCCAAGAAACTGGTTTTTTGACGCCATTCTTGACAATAGACAATGAATCCGCCTGTTTTTGACTATTTTCCATAAGAAGCGAGTCTGTACTTTTTTAAGCTAAAAGTAAATCCAAATCGGCTTAATACTAGCATATTATTGACAAAATGTCATTTTTATGCTATTATTATGCGTTCACAATTAAGGCTCTTTGAGCCTATATTGTGTGATATTGCTCGTTTAGTATGATTAATCTGGTTGTTGGGTGAATCGGCTATGTGTCAGTTAACATTACTCATGTTAGCTTGAGGCATAGTTAATCCACCCAACAACCCCACACTTCCGTGGGGAGAAGGAGATAGCATGACCAAGCGCATGCTGGTGTCCCTCGCGGTCGCGGCCTTCCTGGCCGTGATCATGTCCATCATCAACCCCAGCCGGGCCCAGGCGGGCAACGGGCACTTGGTGCCCGAGCACGCCCTGGTCCAGGCCTCGGCCATGACCACGACGCCCACCGGCCTCCCGGCCGGAAACATGATCGTCTGGCCCGAACCCATCATGGGCTGTGACCAGGACTTCACCGGGCGCGAGGGGCGGGAGTTGGCCGCGCAGGACGCCGCCGTCCTGCGCTCCCTGGCCGCCACCCTCATGGTGGCCCAGGCCGACATGGCGCACAGCCTCACCGAGGCGAGCCAGGGGGGCTGGCTCTACATCGACTACGGCATGACCCTCGGAACGCTCAGTGACATGAGCGTCCGGATCGTGGGCGACATCGCCCGCCTCGACGAGCTCGTCGTGTCGCTCCCGGATACTGACGAACAGCTCCGGGGCCGGCAGGCCCGCCAGGTCCAGCAGCTCTGCAAAGAGCAGGGAAACCTGCTCAACAGCTACAGCGAAATCTGGATCCAAGTGGCCACGGTGGCCGCCTGGATCACCCGTGCCCGCATCCATGCGGGTGTCGTGGTGGTCCCCTGGACCACCAACCGGTTCATGGAGATGGACACCCGGATCATCCGGGCCCAGGTCTCCTCCCTCAACGAGTTCGTCGGGCCCGAGTGCCTCGACGAGCTCGACCGGCGGCTCGGGGGGTGCATCGTCAAGTAGGCCCTCCCCCGCTTGGGACAATGACAGAGGATCGAGCCCAAGCTCTCCTCTCGAGTCCCCCGTGCCTCATCACACCTGTGATGAGGCGCTTCGTTTTTAATGATTTCGTCTTTAATGATGACAGGTCGCCTGGATTGACAGTTATGTGTAAATCAGCTAGTCTAGCTGACCAACCCGCCACCACTAGGAGGTGAACATGCGGGATGGATCGACGACCAATTCAAGATCGGTGTGCTTCTCCAGCGCATCGGTCGCGAGAAGCCATTTCCCTGCTGTCCGACCGAAGGATGCCAGCAATGTGGCGCCCCGGTCGTGAAGCTTATCCTCCCCGACGCCAACGGATCGACCGATCCGGAGGATGTCTCAGAGATCGAACTCTGCGTCCTGTGGCGCTCGGGTGTCGTGACGCTTATGGACCCGGGCGAACCAGAGCCCTACAAAGGCCAGATCCTGCGGGCCTTCGACCCCAACTAAGCCAGCCCTCGTGCTAGCATACGCGCAAGCCCGCGACTCTGTGAGTCGCGGGCGCTAATGTTTATATAGAAAACGAAAAGGCCGGCTACGAAGAGCCGACCCGAGCGATAGTTCTAGCGACGACAGTCGCTAGTCGCCATTACCAACGTAGTCGAGCGTGCCGGCATATTCTCCGTTTCCGTCGACATAGAGTGGATCATTCTGATCCACAATCCCGGCCCCCTGAAGGCCATCAAGTTCATCAACGAGGTCTCCCCCGTCATCACAGGGCAGCGCCTGCGACTCATGAACCGATCGTCCGTCAAGAATCTCGGGCACACCGAACATGGTCCGCGGGAACCTCTCCTTGAGCAACCTCAGGCAGGTGTGGGCGTCATCTTCTGCGCGCAGGATTGCCACATGCTGGTCTTCAAGGGCGCAGATCTCTTTCCAGAGACCAACGACCTGACGAAAGCTCGCGCGCTCCACGACGATGGCAAAAGACCGCATTCCGCGCTCGACCGCTTCATTGTCGTGCGCACAAGTCTTGGCCCACCGCAGAGCCTTGGCCAAAACCACCTGCTGAATCTGACCCATTCTCGTATGCATCTGCACGGCTTCACCATTCGCGTCCATTAACCCGGACGCTGGGAGTTAGGGGTGGTGGTTCACTGCTCGGACATAACAAAATAGCCCTTTTGGGCTATTTTGTCAATATATCCTTAATTTAACTAGGCTCCGTGACAATTTTTATACTTAACTGGGCTTCCGTCAGGTTTAACCGCTCCGCATGGGCAGGCGTCGTTTCGGCCTACTTTTGGGACAGTGCGGACTGCTTTTTGGGTTGCACCTTTAAGAAATGCTTCAGCTACTTTTTTTACCATTGTTTTTTGCGCGCCAGAGAAAGTTAATCCTGCTTTTTCAAACAAACTTGGTGCACCAGCAATAATCTTTTCTACTGCTACTGACTGCTCAATTACCTTAAAAATATTATAAACCACCTCACGGGCAATGTCGGCTTGAAAATCCTGGAATAGTCCAAATGCTTCCCGCTTGTACTCCACTAGTGGATCACGCTGACCATAGCCCTGCAAACCAATGGCACGACGCAAATATGTCATTGTGTCCAAATGTTGCACCCAAAGATTATCATTGGCTCGCAACATTACATTACACAATAACTTGTGGAACTTTTCTTCATTGTCAATCTGAACTTTTAATGCCTCAAGTCGACCAACAACCATTTTCATAAAAGCCTCAATCACAATCGAACGCTTCTGTGCTAAAACCTGCTGATCCTTGACCCGCTCTATAAACTCACTCCTAACAAGCTCTGAAAACTCAGGGGTTATTGGCAAAATAGTTGTTAAACTTTCAACAATTTCCTTTGGATCCCAATTGGCCTTTTTCTCCTCACCTTCCATTGTTTTATCACGGAAAGCTTCAGGAACATCAATCTTTGCTTTTGGTTCAGTGTGAAAAAATACAATTCGTTCGATTTCTTCCTCAACCATTTCCAAAATCGCTTCCTCAGATCCTTTGGCATTTTCCAAAACTCGATCGCGCCAGTTGTAAACATGCATACGGTGACGATTCAAAACATCATCATATTCCAAAACATGTTTGCGAGTATCAAAGTTATGACCTTCTACCCGCTCCTGCGCTTTTTCAATGGAACGACTAATCATCTTGCTTTCAATCGGAGTTGTTTCATCAATATTAAATGTGGTCATCATCTTTTTGACTCGCTCTGATGCAAAGATACGCATTAAATCATCCTCAAGTGAAACATAAAATTGAGTATCACCTGGGTCGCCCTGTCGACCCGATCTACCACGCAACTGATTGTCGATTCGTCTTGCCTCATGTCTTTCTGTACCAATAACAATAAGTCCGCCCAAATCCTTAACTTTTTCATGCTCTTCTTTAGTACATGGATTTCCTCCTAAAATAATATCCACACCACGACCAGCCATGTTTGTGGCCAGTGTGACAGACCCTGGTTTTCCAGCTTGAGCAATGATTTGTGCTTCTCTTTCATGGTTTTTTGCATTCAAAGCCTCATGTGGAATTCCAGCTTTTAATAGCAAGTCATCCAAAAGTTCATTCTTTTCAATGGACGCAGTACCGATCAAAACCGGCTGACCTTTTTCTCGCAAAGCTTTGACTTCTTGCACAACTGCCAAAAACTTTCCTTTTTCCGTTTGAAAAATCTTATCTGTTTTATCATTTCTATTAACCGGACGATTGGTAGGAATAACAGCCACATCAAGATTGTAAATCTTAGCAAACTCCTCGGCTTCTGTTTCTGCAGTTCCAGTCATTCCAGCTAACTTTTTGTACATGCGGAAATAATTCTGGAATGTGATTGTGGCCAAAGTTCGACTTTCATTTTTAATTTCCACTCCTTCTTTTGCCTCAATGGCTTGATGCAAACCTTCGCTATATCGTCGACCTTCCAAAATACGACCAGTAAATTCATCAACGATCTTTACCTCACCGTCCATTACCACATAATCTTTATCCTTACGGAAAAGTGCATGGGCTTTCAATGCTTGCTCAGCGTGATGGATGATTTGCAAGCCTTCTTCATAAAGGTTTTTAATGCCCAGTCTTTGCTCGATCTTATGCATTCCTTCTTCTGTAAAGGTTGCTACCCGTAATTTTTCATCCAAGTTATAGTCAATATTTTCTGAAAGTCCTAAAATAATTTGTGAAAAACGATAATAAAGATCAGCTGACTCTTCGGCCGGCGCGCTAATAATCAAAGGCGTGCGAGCTTCATCAATCAAAATCGAGTCAACTTCATCAACAATCGCAAAGTTCAAAGGTCGTTGAACTTTCTGCTTCAAATCCATGGCCATGTTGTCGCGCAAATAATCGAAACCAAACTGATTGTTTGTTCCGTAGGTTATGTCAGCGTTATAGGAGTCGCCTCGACTGGCTGGAGACAAAAAATCCATTTGCACCTTAAACGAACCAGTTACATCGCGCTCTTTATCTTCAGCATTCTTTTCTTCTTCTGTCTGTGCTTTAAAATCCTCGTCATACAAATATCCACCTTCTTGCTGTATACAACCAACTGACAAGCCAAGTGCATGGAAAATTTGACCCATCCAAACCGTGTCACGCTTGGCTAAGTAATCGTTAACTGTCACGACATGGACACCTTTACCAGACAAAGCATTAAGATAAATTGCAGCGGTTGATGTTAAAGTCTTTCCCTCTCCGGTACGCATCTCAGCAATCATGCCATGATGCAAAGCCATTCCACCCATTATCTGCACATCGTAATGGCGCTGACCAAGAGTGCGTTGCGATGCCTGACGGACAACCGCAAAGGCCTCATGAGCAATATCATCAAGCGTGTCACCTGATTCAAGCCGGGCTTTAAACTCTTGAGTCTTATCCTTAAGCTGATCATCAGTTAACCTGGCAATGGATTCCTCAAATTGATTGACCTTTTCGGCGTCAGATTTAAGGGTTTTAAGAATTTTGACATTCGGATCCCCAAAAATCTTTGTTAAAACTTTATTCATAATGTCCTTATTCTGCCTGATTTGCCTGTTTTTTTCAAGCAACCACATAAAAATCAAAAACACGCCATGGCGTGGCTACGGAGTACAGACAATCGAGATCCGATCTCCAGAGGTCCGATCTCCAGCCATAGCTCGACTCACAAAAAGCCGGCGTTTTTCGCCGGCTTTAACTTCGTACTTCCATTTAGCTTATCCCTTCAGCTTATCCTTATATTCCTTAACCTGCCGTGACAAAATCTCGGCTGCCTGGTCGATAGCTGCGTACAAATCCTCTTCTGTATCCTCGGCTCTAATTAATTTCCCTGGAACATTCAAATTAAACTCTGCCCGAAAAATCTTTCCTTTCTGCTGACCTGTGGTTGTTTTGCCAACATCAACTGCCACATCACAGGGTTCAAGCCCGCTTGTAAACTTCTCGATCTTTGCTAAACGCTTTTCCACATAGTCCTTAATAGCGTCAGTAAGATCCAGATGTGTCCCAACAATTTGTGTAATCCGCATATGTGTTTTTTAAATGTTATTAGATTTGGAGTGTAAAGCCCGGCGGAGCCGGATCCGGCCTGCCCGGCTTCGCAGGGCTCCGCCGGAGGTTGAAATGGTTGCTAGGGTTAAGACCCTTTCTTTTTCAAAACCCAATATAATGAATCTCTTCTTCTAGCTGAATTCCGAATTGATCTCTTACCTTCATTTTCACCAATGAAATTAATTGAATGATTGCATCGGCCGTTGCATTCCCATCATTGATAATAAAGTTTGCATGATCCTCACTAATTCGGGCGCCGTCAATCTTTGTCCCTTTTAAATCTGCTTGATCGATCAACCAACCGGCACTAACAAATCCAGAATCAATCATGCTCTGCGGAACATCAATCTTCTTTAGCTTTTCTAAATCATCAGCCTGAATCTCGTAATTTTTAAAAGTACATCCAGCAGTGCCTGAGGCGATTGGCTGACAAACTTTTCGTTTATCCAAGACAAATGCCATTCGCTCTTTGATAACTGAAGCGTCGTCTTTTTGCAGCTCAAACTCAACTTCCAAAATAACATCCTTGCTACTTGGATCTTTAAAAGACGAATGTCGGTAGCCAAACAAAATATTCTTCTTTTCAATTCGTCGTACTTCTCCATCTCGCAAAACTGTTACAGCAATAATATGATTATGCATTTCTCCACCAAAACAACCAGCATTTCCTCGCACTGCCCCACCAACCGAACCTGGCAAAGAAGCCATCCATTCAAGTCCTGACAAACCAGCATCAGCTGATTGTCGCGCCAACATAACTGATGGCACTCCGGCTTGAGCAACAACATGAGTATCATCAAACTTCAAACCACGCATTGCCACTCTAATAACAATCCCATCAAATCCAGCATCACTGGCAAGCGCATTTGATCCTCCGCCAATCACCTCCCACTTGATCTCATTGTCTTGTGCAATCTTCATTACACTCTTTAACTCATCAACAGACTCAACTTCCACAAACCATTTTGCTGGCCCACCAACGCGAAAAACTAAATGCTTTGCCAAAGGCTCATTTTCCTTCAGCCGATCACCAACTAGAGTTTTGAGTTCTGATGTGATTTTTTCTGACATATCAAACTAATTTACGAGCTATGTTATCAATGGTGCCAGCGCCCATGAAGATTAGGAGATCGCCGGGTCTGATATGGTCGCGGAGATAATCTTCGATGGCATTATAATCTGATGCAAAAAATACATTCTCGATCACATCTCGATCTTTGATTCTATCCACAAGTTGCTGTGAAGAAATATCATCACTTTCGTTACGACCTTCAACTTCGTATATCTCTGCCATTACAAGTTCATCAACGCCATCAAAGGCGCCGACAAACTCTTCAAACAATTCCTTTGTTCTTGATCTTTGATGCGGCTCAAACACAACCAACAGTCGACGCTTAGGAAACGCTTCTTTGAAGGCTTCAATTGTTCCCTCGATAGCATCAGGGTGATGAGCATAGTCAGAATAAATATCAGCTCCTTTCCAAAGCCCAACTCGCTCAAACCTGCGCCATGTTCCTTTAAAATTCTTGAGTGCCTGAGCACAAACCTCTGATGACACTCCGATATGCTTGGCAGTCATAATGGCTGCAGCTCCGTTTTCCGCATTAAACTCACCTGGAATTAGTAAATCGTAAACTTCATCTTCAACAATAAACTTCTGTCCGGTTTTTTCTACTTTACGATCTTGCACTTCAAATTTGATCATCTCTGCCGTTGTTTGCAGTTCACAATGATCATGACCAGCATTTACCACGCAAACTCCACCGGGTTTGACTCCTTGCAACCACTTATTAAAAGTTTCGCAAATATGATCAAGATCGCGATAATAATCCAAATGATCCTCAGTAATGTTTGTGATAACAGCAATGTCTGGTTTGATATTCAAAAAGCTAGCTAAGTGTTCACAAGCTTCAACCACAAACCACTCACCTTTGCCAGCATACAAATTATGTTTTGGCCAACCCGGAACTTGAGTGCCAACAATCACCAACGGATCAAGTCCGGCTTCGATTAGGATCGAAGCGATCATCGCAGTTGTTGTACTTTTCCCGTTGGTACCTGAAACAGCAATAGTCTTTTTTGTTTTAGCAATCTCACCCAAAAACTCTGGGTATGACATTTCTGTTATTCCTTGCTCTGACGCCACTTGACGCTCCACACATGTGGCTGGAATGGCGCGTGAATAAATAACAAGATCACATTCCCGAGGAATATTTTCAGCAAAGTGGCCCAAACGGAAATCAACACCCTCGCGTTTTAAATCCTCAATAATCGAATTAACATGCATGTCGGATCCACTGACTTTTGCGCCTTGTTCCAAAAACAAACGCGCCACAGCCGAAGTCCCAATCCCTCCTAAACCAATAATATGAACATTTTTCGCTTGAATCATATGTATACATTTATTGTATCAGATTTTGCTTTTAGCAAACACTTCAAAATTGGACTCCCTAAAGTTCAACTCCTTGCTATGCACCTCGAAGCTCCAAAAGAGCGAAGAGGTGTGGATAACTAACTGATATTTGGAAAACGGGTTGCAAAGCAGTACAATAGCTTTATTATGTTGTGATATAGGTAAAACAGACGACGACCACCGAGTCTCGATTTCTCCCCTCATTACAAAAGAGGGGTCAGGCAAGGTCTTGGTTTCCTTTAATCCCATCACACTCTTCAATCCAATCACCACCCCTATGACTCTACAAAACTACGACCCCGCTATTGCAAACTCACTTCAAGCCGAGCTTGATCGTCAGCGTGAAGGACTGGAAATGATTCCTTCGGAAAACTTTGTTAGTCCGGCTGTGCTAGAAGCCTTGGGATCAATCGCTACCAACAAATACTCAGAAGGCTACCCAGGCAAACGCTACTATGGCGGATGCGAAAATATTGATGTTATTGAACAGCTGGCTATTGATCGAGCCAAAAAAATCTTTGGCGCACAGCATGTTAATGTCCAACCTTTGTCTGGCGCACCTGCAAACATTGCTGCCTATGAAGCATTGCTTGAACATGGTGATACGATCCTAGGCATGGATCTTTCCCATGGTGGACATCTAACCCATGGCCATCCTGTCACTCAATCTTCAAAAATCTATAACTTTGTTCGCTATAAAACTGACGCTCAAGGCTTGATTGATCTGGATAATCTTCGCGCCATGGCGATTGAACACAAACCAAAACTTATTCTTGTCGGCTATTCAGCCTATTCCCGTGAGATTGACTATGCTGGTATCAAACAGATTGCGAACGAGGTTGGCGCACTAACCATGGCTGACATGGCACATATTGCCGGATTAATTGCTGGCGGCCAAATGAACAATCCTGTGCCGATTTTCGATCTGGTCACCACCACAACCCACAAAACCTTGCGCGGTCCAAGAGGTGGAATGATTTTATGCAAAGCAAAACATGCCAAAGCTGTAAACAAAGCTGTCTTTCCAGGCCTCCAAGGCGGGCCTCATGAAAATGTTATTGCTGCCAAAGCGGTCGCTTTTAAAGAAGCGCTTGAGCCTGAGTTTAAAATTTATGCCGCACAAATAAAAAAGAACGCAAAAATTCTTGAACAAGAATTTTTAGCTCGTGATTACAAGCTCATGTTTGGCGGAACTGATAATCACCTGCTTCTAATCGATGTGACAAATAAAGGTTTGTCAGGCAAAGAAGCAGACCATGCGCTTGATGCAGCCGGAATCACAGTTAATAAAAATATGATTCCTGACGACCCCCGCTCACCAATGGATCCATCAGGAATTCGACTGGGAACTCCAGCAATTACCACGCGAGGAATGAAAGAAGATGAAATGAAGATAATTGCCGGATGGATCGATGAAGCAATAATAAACTGGCAAAATCCCAAAAAACTTGCTAATATTCGGGCTAGTGTAAAAGAATTAACAAAAAAGTTTCCATTGTATCGAGAGTTGAAGTATTAATCTGGTTCTCCTCCTTTTTAAGGAGGGGTTAGGGGTGGTTATTCCGGAAAGTGGAAACTATATTAACCCCCTCCCACTCCCCCTTGTAAAAGGGGGGAGAGACCGAGTTGTCGATACTACATTCTACTTTCTACCATCTATGTCCGAAATCCTTCAGGGACGACAGCTCGCGCAAGCTATTCGTGAGAAAGTCGCCAAGCAAATTAAAAAAGAAAAACAGCCTCTTGGGCTAGCTGCAATTTTGGTTGGAAATAATTCAGCCTCAAAGCTTTATGTTTCGCTCAAAGAACAAGCCGCCAAAGAAGTCGGGATGTACTTTGAAAGATTTGACTTGCCAGCTCGAGTTTCACAAAAAGAACTGATTGATGTAATTGAAAAACTAAACGCGCGCAATGACATTAACGGCATACTTGTCCAATTCCCGTTACCAAATCAGAATGAAGACAAAGTCGTCCGCGCCATTGATCCTCGCAAAGACATTGATGGTTTTCATCCAATAAATCGTGAAGGATGGTCAACTGAACATCCGGCCATCTTTCCACCAGTGGCATTGGCTACAATGGAGCTTATCAATGCCAGCCACCAACCATTGCATGGCAAACAAGCTGTGATTATTGGAAACAGTGAATTGTTTGCTCAACCGATAACTGTGTTGCTAAACAAAGAAGGTGTAGATGTGCAAAGATTCTCACCAGACGAATCAGCCCTGGCTAGCAAAACACGCACAGCTGACATCGTTATCGTGGCTGTTGGTCGAGCAGACTTTCTTACCCGCGACATGGTCAAAGACGGAGCGATCGTAATTGACATTGGCACAAACAAAAAAGAAGGAAAGAATGTGGGCGACGCTGCCGAAAATGTCAAAGGAGTAGCCGGATTTATCAGCCCGGTCCCGGGAGGCGTCGGCCCCCTCACAGTTGCTTACTTATTAAAAAATGTAGTTGACGCATCGAAGATGCAAAAAAAATAAATCCAAAAAACACAAAAGCCCCGCCCACTGCCAGCATGCTGACGTATTGGACGAGGCCACGAATAAATCAACCAGGTGCCCTACTTCTTGGGGATCGCAGACTTCCAGCAATCGCTATCGTCGTAGAAAACGACGAACTTCACAACGTTCATCTCGAGAGTGTGTGAGCCGTCCGAGGCAAACGAAGTCCTCTGCGACGAACAGCCTCGAAGTTCCACGCAGACGATATTCACATCCGCGGGCCGAAGCCCGTATTCCGTCATGAAGCCCACGATCTGCGCGATCTCTTCGAACTCCTTACTCTGGATCATCACTTCCTCCGCGAGAGACGTGAGCTCAACGCGAGCGCACGGTCCGAAGACAATACAATTTCAACAAAAAAACAGGGTTTTGTCAACCCATATATCAGAAATATATGAGAAATAACCAGCCTAGGCTGGTTATTTTAAAATCTCAAAAAAAGTAGGCATCATAAAAAAGAACCTGCAAGACTCTCGGATCGCGCAGGTTCTTTTTTTTAAACCAGCTTAGCTGTTTCACCCCGGACTAAAACAGCTTAGCTGTTTGACACCGGACTGAAATTTCATATCAGCAACCTAAAAACCCTAATTTTGGAGGGCAGCCAAACCGAATCCAGTCTGACAGAAACCTTTGATAATCATAATAATCGTCAAATTCCGATTCGATCATTTCGCTTTTTATAAATGGATATTTCTTCTTGAATGACTCAGATACACTAGACCATGTATATCCCTCAACAAACCTTAGAGCCTCAGAAACTTTCTTTATTCCATTATTTTTCCAATCTTTATCAAATATATCTAAAGGATTTAGATGGATATAACGAAATAGATGCCAAAGATAGCTGTCAGAAGAAACATGCTTTGCCTTAAAAGGGCCTTCAAAAAGACAACCAGAACGATTCAAGACCAAATTTAAATAATTTGTATACACAGTACCAATGTCATGCATAAAGTCAGAAATACCGTTTTCTTCAAGCTGTCGAATAAGCATGTGATAATGGTTGTCCATTATGCAAATTGCGTGAATATCGACTCTTTCGACTGCATTACCATCATACCTTAAGCTTTTGATGTAATTTAAGAATTTATCCTTATCAGATTCATTCCTAAATGTTTTACGTTTATCAACACCGCGATTATACACATGGTAAAAATCGCCATTACTAAATTGAACATTTCTCATATAAATATAAAATTCCCATTTTGAATTAAATGGGAGTGTACTTTCATGACATCAATTTTAATAAATGATGTCAAGACTACCTGTGGAAAAATGCATCAATGTGGCTTAGCTCAATCAGCTAAGCTGTTTCACCCCGGACTAAAACAGCTTAGCTATTCCAGCTTAGCTGTTTGACACCGGACTGAAAACCCGCTCAATTCTCGCATCGTGCGGGTTTTTTATCCAGACTAGTCCTTGCCTGGTGTCATTCGGCTGACGAATATATTTCTGTAACACTTATTTCTTTATTGCATTCTTCAAATTGAGCATCAATGATAACTTGATCGTCATCTGTCTTACTTATCATATATCCAGCTCCATTTACATTTGTTTTATCCGGCTCTTCTGGTATTGAGGTTAAATATACTTCACTGTCAGTAAGAACCGAAAGATCAATCAAACCTTCACATAAACCACGAGTTACACATATCTCAGTTGGCAAATTTGTAATACTAGACGGCAAATACCCTGTATCTAATTGATATTCATTCACCGCGTTTAGAATAACATTAACATCTGCACTTCGCTTGTTATTATTGATTTCCGGCTCTTGCTCACTCGGATTCACGCAAAGAACAACAATAAAAATCAAAATAGCTATTGCGACCACGGCCAACAATACATCAATTAATGTCAGTCCTTTTTTAAATTTAGCAACTTTCATATATCGATCAATCTAAACTGACAAAACTCCCCAAACTGTAACAATCATTCCAAGCATTAGTATCACGGCTACAGAATCAAGCATCCAGTCTGGCAATGTTAAAGCTCGTTTTGATAGTTGTGATTTTGCGCGCTTGTACATGGCGATAATTAAAAGTCCGATTATTACTCCAAAAACTCCACCAGTAAATCCAATGACATTAATAAAATCTCGAGCGCCAAACAGAAATAACACTATCGGAACACTTACTGCCCACAACCATCCACTCATGTAGCGCGCTTTAAAATCAAAAATCGCTGTGTCCATAACTTGCACTCCTAGAATGATAAAACTTGTAAAAACAGCAAATAAACCAATCAAAGAACCAACAATTATTGCCCAACTACCCACAACATTGCCAAGTCCCAGGATTGCTTCTTCGGTTGTTCCTGTGCCAGTAACTCCAACCACTATTGCGGAAAAAAGTAAGTAAATAAGTCCGACTATACCAAGACCAAACGCTATTGCCCGACCAATCATTTGCTTGTGTCGACCAAGAATATCCCGCATTTCCGGAACAGTGCCCAAGCCGCCGAAAGCAAAAAATACAACACCAAACGGTAAAAACACAAGAGATGTGTCAATGTACATTAAATTATTAAGATCAACATATGGCACTGATCCGCCCATAATCACAATCAATAAAATCAGCAAGATAAAAACTGAAACAACTTCCATGCGCGAAACAAATCCCAGGCCACCAATCAAAATAAACGCACTAACTATAAAAAATGCTAGTTGAAAATATAAAACTGGAAAATGGATTATTGGATAAAGCAAGGCATGTAAAAATTCTCCACCAATAATTATATACGCCAGCATTGCTCCCCAGTTTGAACAAAAAAGCGCCACGCTTGCAACTCGTCCCCAAAAAGTTCCTAAAAATTGTTCAACACTTTTTGAAATTCTGTTGTGATTGTTTAATGCAATCGAGATCTGTCCGTAAGCATGAACCAAAATATAACTGACTATTCCTAGAATAATTAAATATCCAAGTCCAACAAAATAACCAGCCTGAGAAGAAACATAAGGCAGACCAAAAATTCCAACTCCAATCACAGTGCCGATCAATGACTGAACGCTCTTAATAAAAGCACGGGACTTTAAGGTCATAGATGCGTTTATTATAGCACAGTGCGCAGTACACAGTGCGTAGCCGTGCTCTTCGAAGCTTGAAAAGTGTAGAAGAGTACACGGGAACATCAGCCTTGTTGTTCAATGCATAACAAGACCTACCTGACCTACAGGACCTACGATCCCCATCTCGACCACCCTCATCCCCATCTCGAGCGGAGCGAGAGATCTTCTCACTTCGAAAAAATCCCTCCTATCGTCGGTATAAAAATGAGAAGATAATTATCCCCCCTTCCTCCCCAGCTTCTGCGCAGTTTTGGCTTGAATATCTCTGGATCTAAGGTAAGATAAACACATGTCCAATGAGCTACGAAAATTACCCCCACATAATCTTGAGGCAGAAGAATCGCTTTTGGGCTGTATTTTTATTGATCAAGAGTCACTTGCTAAAGTTTTAGACAGTGTGCGGGGCGAGGATTTTTACAAGGAATCTCATCGTATTTTGTATGAATCAATGTTGGAACTTTTTGAACGACATGAACCGATTGATGTTTTAACAGTTGGTAATAGACTTGAGGAAAAAAAAATGTTGGAGCGTATTGGTGGCAGAACAGCGATTGTTGAAATCACAAACCGCGTTAGTACCTCAGCCCATGTGGCAAATTACGCTAAAATAATTCAGAAGAAAGCAACTTTGCGCAGACTTCTTCAGGCTGCATCAAGAATTACTGAGCTGGGATATAATGAAAATGATGAGATTGATGGAATCATTGACGAAGCCGAACGAAAACTTTTCGATGTTTCTTCAAACTTTATCCAAAAAAGCTTCACTCCGATTAGATCTATTTTAACTGATGCTTTTGATCGCATCGACCAACTTCATCGTGATCGCGGTAAACTTCGTGGTATCCCCACTGGATTTACTGGGCTGGATAATCTTTTGGCTGGATTACAAAAATCTGACTTAGTTATTCTGGCAGCGCGACCTTCAGTTGGAAAAACTAGTTTAGCCCTTGATATTGTTCGCAGTGTTGCGCTCAGGGCAAAGGAACCGGTTGGATTTTTCTCTCTGGAAATGGCCAAGGAACAACTTGTTGACCGTTTAATCTGTGCTGAAGCTCATGTTGATTTGTGGAAATTACGAACTGGGCGACTTTCCGACAAAGATGATGATTTTCCAAGAATTGGTGACGCGCTGGCAAAACTATCAGATGCTCCAATTTATATTGATGACAGTCCTTCGGCAAATATCATGACTATCCGTGCCAAAGCCAGACGACTTAAAGCCGAACACGGACTTTCATTAATTGTGATTGACTATCTGCAGTTGATGGAAGGTCGAACCAATAAGAGCGATAACCGAGTTAATGAAGTTGCAGAAATCAGTCGTGGATTAAAACAGATTGGTCGCGAATTACAAATTCCAGTCCTAGCCCTTGCCCAACTTTCTCGTGCAGTTGAACTTTCCAAACCCGCTATCCCAAAACTTTCACATTTGCGTGAATCTGGATCAATTGAGCAGGATGCGGATGTGGTATTGTTCTTGTATCGAAAAGCTGCGGACAGAAACTATTCTTTAGAAGAATTAACACCTGAGGAAAAAAGCTCTGGCGAACTCCATGTTGCCAAACATCGTAACGGTCCCACTGGTATGGTAAAATTGTTCTGGGACCCGCAGTTTGCTAGCTTCCGTAATCTAGATACTCGTCACATTGGGCCGCCTCCGCAAACTCAAGCATTAAACAGCGGTCCAAATCTAGTTAACATCGGATTACCACCAGGAGTGCCACCGAAAGGAGCGTAATGAAGTTAAAAGTGGAAAGTATAAAATTAAAAGTATAGAAAACCAAAACTTTCCCTTTTCATTTCTTGTCCCCACTTTCTACTTTCTACTTTATACTTTCTACTTTAAACCCTTAACCCCTCTCTATGTTTAACAAAATCAAACAAATTAAAGACCTAAGATCCCAAGCTAAGACCATGCAAGCTGCGCTGGCGGAAATAATGGTTGTCGGAAAATCATCAGGCGTAATGATTACTATTGATGGTAATCAAAAAGTTCAAGGCGTTAAGATTGACGAAAGTCTGGAGCGATCAAAGATCGAAAAAGCTGTGCAAGAGGCTTTCAATGACGCATCTAAAAAACTCCAACAAGAGCTTGCTGCCAAAATGAAGGAAATGGGCGGACTTGAAGCTTTTAAAGATTTAATTTAATTACTTATCATTTATATATGAGTGAGCGATTAGTTCAGATGGGAAAAGACAGAGAGTCTGACAGACTCGTTAACCAACGAGTTGACGGAACTCCAATTCGTGATTTGTTTATGGAAGAAGGTTTATTAGTTGTTAACCATGAAGACATTGAGACAGCTAAAAACACAATGACATACGCTCTAGGAAAAGCCACACGCGAAGAAGTTGAGTCTTTAAAAACTTTGCCCATGCCCGAAGCCAGAGCTTTGGCAACAAAATTAGTTGAGCGACAAGCTGCAGCATAATAAAACATGCGTAAATTCCCTGCTCCAATTCATAATGTGGTGGCAGCGATGACGCGTTTTCCTGGTGTTGGTCCCAAGACTGCACTGCGATACGCGTTTGCGTTGCTTTCCATGCGACAAGATGAGCGTGAGCGAATGGCTCGCGCTATTGTTGATCTTTCACATGTCCAAACTTGTAAAGAATGTTTCGCTTATACTGAAGAGCCGATTTGCTCAATTTGTCGTGATGATAAACGAGCAAAAAATATACTCTGCGTTGTTTCCGAATCTCGCGACATTTCCACAATTGAAGCAGCTAATGTTTATCATGGAAAATATTTAGTATTAGGTGGAGTCTTAAATCCAATCGAAGGTCAAACCCCTGATGTGCTCCATGTCAAAGAGTTAATCGTTCGCCTGAGCGAGCATCCGGAAATAAAAGAAGTCATCCTAGCCTTCTCACCTGATGTGCATGGGGAAACCACAATGATGTACTTGGCGCGAAAAATTAAAGAGCTAGATCGACGAGCAACACGCTTGGCGCGAGGGCTTCCAATCGGAGCTGACCTGGAATACACCGACGAAGTAACCTTAGGCGACGCACTAATCGGCCGAAGTGAGATGTAAATAAAAAAAACACCCAACATAATTGCGTAGGGTGTTTTTTAGCTTATTTAAGCAACTATCTTTTCGATCTTAATCTTTGTGAAAGGTTGACGATGTCCATTCTTTCGACGGTATCGTGACTTTGGCTTGTATTTTACAACCATCACTTTTTTTCCTTTTCCGGTTTCCATCACAGTTGCTGTTACTTTTGCACCAGCTACTGTTGGAGCGCCGATTTTTGTGTTAGCCCCTTCGTCATCACTGACTAGCAAAGCTTCAAGTTCAATGCTTTCACCATCGCTTTTCTCAAGCTTTTCAACCTTGAGTTCTTGGCCTTCTTGAACCAAATACTGCTTTCCTCCTGTTTGAATAATTGCGAACATAGACTTATTTGTGGCTGTGGACGGCCCATCGACATAATCGATGCGTTTACTCGCCGGAAACATGCCTTATTAATTAACGCGAAAAGTGTACCAAATTGACCGAGATTAGTCAATAATCACCATTCAGCTTAGCTGTTTTAGCCCGGATTGATTCAGCTTAGCTATTTCAGCTTAGCTATTCCAGTCCGGACTATTTCAGCTTAGCTGTTTGATACCGGACTGATTTCATTAAAATGTTACAAGTAACGACCTGATCCCCTACTTAAATATTCTCTGTCCAACCTCAACCTGATACTTATCCACACCTCCGGCTGGGAGCTCTAGTACTTTATCCACAGCGTATGGTTGAGAGTCCATGTTTGTAATATTTCCTTGATCATTCAGCGGATCGATCGCAGTTTCGATCTTTACAATCTGATCATTAACAATCCACACAATATCCAAAGCAAACATCATGTCCTTCATCCAAAAATATCTTTCAGCTTGATCTTCAAACTCAAATAACATTCCGTCAGCATCAAACTCTTCAAAAACAACATCTGACAAGCCTTGCATTCGATCGAGCTCTGTATTAGCAATATAAACCTCGAGAGTTTGATTGTTGATTGATATTTGAGTTTTTTCGGCGACCCCCCCCACCCTTCGCTCTGCAGAGCTTCGGAGTGGCACATCCCACTCCCCCTTAGAAAAGGGGGAGAGACCGAAACTTATTATCGTGCCGATGATAGCCACGACAATGAAAACCAAAATTATAATCATATTTTTTGACATTTTTGCAGTGTGAAGATTGAAACAAGCATGGCAATAAATAGTATCCCCAGAACCAAAAGCTTTTGCCAGCTGGCAAAAATTAAAGTTGTTAGTCCAAAAATCAATGCTACTGCGTAATAAATTAAAACGATCGATCTAGTGCTCAGCCCTAGGTCGCGCAGTCGGAAATGTAAATGTCGTCTATCACCAGCAAAAAGTGGTGATCCACATCGATAACGATCCCAAAGTACAAAAATAATATCAAATAATGGAATGGCCATCACAAGCAAGGCTGTAGCGATTTTTCCCCCACCAATCACTGCCAAAACTCCGATCGAGTAACCAACAAAGGTACTGCCTGCTTCGCCGTAATAAATACTGGCCGGACTCCAATTCCACACCAAGTATCCAAGAAAACCCGCAACCATAATAAATGCGAGTAAAGCTGAGTCTGGCTGATAAAACGCTACTGAGAGAGCCAGAGCACCCATCATCAGCCCCGCAACAGAACTAACGCCTGACGAAAGCCCATCAAGGCCATCAAGCAACTTTGTCACATAAGTCATGCCCAAAAGCCAAACAAATGTGATGCCAAACGAAAAGATCTCACCTATCTCAAAAAACCCACCAAGTGGGTTTGTAATTTTTGAAACTCCAATACCAAATCCAGCTGCCACCAATGCGGCTATGATGGGAAATAAAATCGAATATCGAGCGCGAAGATTAAACTTATCATCAGCTAACCCGCCAATCATCAAAATTAAACCACCTAGTAAGTAACCAACAAAGTGCTGATTTTGCATGGCGCCAGACGATAGTTCATCTGAAAATAATAAAACTCCGATTAGAACAATTGAAATTGAAATAAATATCCCAACTCCGCCAAGAGTTGAGACTCCGCCTTTGTGGGTTTTTCTAGCTACTTTCGGCTCATCAATAAAGCCAAACTTGCGACCCAAAGCTCGTGCCCAGTCGCATAAAAGCAAAGAAAACAGAAAGCTTAATAAAACTGGATAAATCCACCATGAAGGCATAGTGACTATAGTTTAAAGCAAAAAGCCAAAAGTTTAAAGCTAAAGCGCATCAGCTTTCTTTATCTCAATCACGCCTCCAGCCTTAAGCACTAGCGTGTCTCGCCTACTCACTTTTCCTTGTAATAAGTACTCTGCAATTGAGTTATCCACACGCTCCTGAATTACGCGGCGTAAAGGTCGAGCGCCAAACTTTGGATCAAACCCAAGCTTTGCTAACTCGTAAACTGCCTCGTCAGTGGCCTCAAATCTGATCCCTTTAGCATCAAGTCTTTGCTCAACTTTTTTGATGAGCAAGTAAGCGATGGCGACTACATCCTCTTGCGACAATGGTTTAAAGATCATTACTCCGTCAAATCTATTCAAAAACTCTGGTCGGTAAATCTGCTTTAATTCTTCTTCTAGTAAATGTGCTTTGATTTGCTCAAGTGGAGTCTGCTTTTGCACTTCTTCCTGAATGTACTGTGTACCAGCGTTGGAAGTGGCAATCAAAATCACATTTGTAAAATCAACCGTGCGCCCCATGCCATCGGTAAGTCGGCCATCGTCCATGACCTGTAAGAACAAGTTTAATAAATCTGGATGGGCTTTTTCTAACTCATCGAGTAATAATAATGAAAATGGATTTTTACGCACTGCTTCTGTTAAAAGCCCTGGCTCGCCTGATGCGCCAATTAAACGCGCGATTGATGACTTGTCTTGATATTCAGACATGTCAAAACGCAACATGGTATTTTCACTGCCAAAATAAACTTCTGCAGTTGTTTTTGCTAACTCTGTTTTTCCAACTCCGGTTGGCCCCAAGAACAAGAAGTTGGCAATCGGTCTACTCTCTGATCGCAGTTCAACGCGGGCTCGACGCAAAGCTGAGGAAACAGCGCTCACTGCTTCTTCTTGTCCAATAATTCGCTCATGCATGCGCTCTTCCAGATTAAGCAAAGCACTACTTTCTTCTTGCGAGACCTGAGTTACAGGCACATTAGTTTTATCTGAAATTAATTTTGCCACATGCTCTTTGGTGACCTTTGCCCACTCCAAACCTTCTGATCCAACTGTTTGTCCAACCTCCTGTGCTAGCACAATGGCTTTTTGCGGCAAATACTGATCATGTAAATAACGAGTGGAAAAATCAACCAAGCTAGCAAGGGCCTCGTATGTGAAAACAACTTTGTTTTTATTTTCAATTCCACCAACTTTTGATTCTAAAATATGAATTGCATCATCACGCATTGGTTCTTCAACTATAACCTTCTCAAGTTTTTGACCAAGAGTGGTAGACTCCAGACCGCGAGCATATGATTCTGATGAGCATGTTCCAATCACAAATGTGTAGCCCTTTTCCAGTTCTGACGAAAGCACAGCTGACAAATCAATCCCCAGTGAACCTGTGAGTTGATCAATATTTTCAATAACTAAAATAATATTTCCAGAGCGAGCAACTTCAGTTAAAGTGTATAAAAATCTTTCCTCAGCACTTGATCCACCTTGCGCACTAACAATATGTGGAACTGAAATTTTCACAAGTCGCTTGTCTTGCAAACTCTTTGGCACTCTTTCCTCAACCATGCGCTCTGCCAATCCATAGACAATGGCATCTTTTCCTACGCCAGACGGACCAACTAACACAACGCTTTGTCTTCCTCCTTCGATAGCCCGCAATAAATTATTCATTTCCCTATCTCGTCCGATAAGAATTGGCAAACGACCAAGTACAGCTGAGCGGGTCAAATCCTCAGACACACGATCTAAAAATGGAGTCGCTACTGCAGTATAAGCCCGGTCCATTCCCTTGGTTGGCTTGTAGGATGCAGCTTGGCGAAATTTTGTGTACCGATCAACTAGCTCTTCATTAATACGGATCCATTCAACAGCATTTTTAAGTTCTCCAGGTTCAATGCCAACTGAAAACAATAGCTCTTGCAAAAATTCGTCTGCCGCAAAAGCGGAAATAAATATCTCGATTGCACTAACTTGACTACGGTGACGAGACAATGCACTAGCAAATGCCTGACAAACCACAGCCTGTGCTTTGGTGTCAAAAACTGCACTTCCCTTTTCCTGAGTTGATAATCTTCTACGCAAAGCGTCCCTGATCTGATCAAATGTAATTCCCAATCTCACAAACAATAAAGATACTGCTCGGCTTGATAAAGTTCCCAAAAATAAATGAACAGCCGTAACCTGTGCTTGGCCACCTTTAAGAGCAATGTGAAATGCATCCTCGATTGCAGCCCGAGCATCATCGGCTAATACTATTCCGATATCTTTATGTTTTTGAGCAATATCCAAGCTTGGGATTGTGGAAACTTCAAAAACTTCTAATTTTGTCTTTGGAAGTTTTTGCACTTGCATTTTTTTATCCTGAACTCTGAAAAATATAAACAGAATACACAAAAGTGCGAAAAGACCTACCAAACTAATTAACTGCGGTCTTTGCCAAAAAGATATTTCCAACATTTCTTGAACGCCACCAAACCAAATCGACAAACCAACAAACACAGCACATCCGAAAAATATCGCTACTGCTATTCCATTAATTATTTTATTTATCTTATTACGAATCAATCGCAGTTCGATCGTTGCTTGTGATAACTTTTCTTTCCAATACCAAAAAACTCCGTCTACCAAAACTCCGGCTATGCCCTGTTGAATATTCTTTTGCTCTTGATCAGACATAAAGCGCTAGGAATTGATAAATAAAAGTAATCACAGTAACTGGAAGAATCGCAACATAAAGTGCAAGAAACAGCACTACTAAAATAATCAAAATAAAAACTCCAATAGCGCGACCAATGATTTGCGCCACGCGCATAAAAAAACTAATAATCCTACTTTGCCAATCATACATGCCATACATTGGCACAAATAAATTTTTCACCCACACATTTAAAGCCAGTGATTTTGCATATCCAGAAATCCAACCCCATCCACCACGAGCCACAAAAACAAGTCCATGGGTGTACCACCAAAACGGAAAGCGAACAACGCCTCCGATAAGGTCGATGAAAAAATATCTCAAACCTAATAAAAATATTTGCATGAGTTAATTATATCGCAGAAGGTGGAATGAAGAAAGTAGAAGGTAGTGTCAGAATTCAGAAGTGCACAAAATTAGAATTCAGACACAGAACTCGGAATGAAAAACCACTTTCCAAAATAACCACCCCCGCCCTTCGCTCTGCAAAGCTTCGGAGTGGCACAGCTAACCCCTCCTTAAAAAGGAGGGGGAATCAAGTGTCTAACCTTCAATATTTGATCGAAGCTCCTCCATTAGCCTAAAGTAAAATCTCAAATTCTGCATTGTAGCTAGGCGGTATGATAAAAGTTCTTCGGTTTTAAAAAGATGTCGCAAGTATGCTTTTGAATATGTTTTTGAAGTTGGACAATCGCTAAAGGGATCGATCATGGTTTGATCAAACTCGAAAGATTCGCGAGTGATTTGGACTTTGTTGTACATGGCGTTAGCAATTCTTTCATCACATGCACCGTCGCAAGCTAGTTCAAAAGCATCACGCACAGCCTCGGTTGGATCTTTTTTCCACAAAAATAATGTACCGTGACGGGCATTGCGGGTTGGTAAAACACAGTCAAACATATCAACGCCAACGCTCACATAATAAACAATTTCCTCTGGCATGCCCCCACCCATAAAATACCTCGGCTTATCTTCTGGCATTTTTCTCGCTAAAAACTTGGTGATTCTAAAAGTATGCTCACGACTTTCACCCACTGATAAACCACCGATAGCATAGCCATCAAAACCAATCTCAGTTAGGCCCTTGATTGATTGCTCGCGAAGATCCTCATGAGTTCCGCCTTGCACAATTCCAAATAACTTCTGATTATGATTGTAAGAATCCTTACATCTTTTTGCCCAACGCAATGATCGCTCCATGGCCTCTTGATAACGCTCATGTGATGAATCACCGGCAGCCACATCATCAAACTGCATAATAATGTCAGAACCAATCGCAGACTGCATCGCCATAGAGCCTTCAGGAGAAATTTTGATGCGTCTACCATCAAGATGGGATTGGAACGCAACTCCATCTTCATCAGTCTTGTTCATCTTGGATAAACTAAACACTTGATATCCACCGCTGTCAGTCAAGATTGGGCCATCCCATTTCATAAAATTATGAAGGCCACCCAACTTTCGCATCCCTTCACTGCCCGGTCTCAACCACAAATGATAAGTATTTGATAAAACAATTTGCGCACCAAGTTCACGCACATCACCTGACGACAAACTCTTCACAGCACCCTTGGTCGCAATTGGCATAAAAAATGGAGTTTGAATACTTCCATGCGCAGTTTCTAAAACTCCGCGACGAGCTTTGTTATTTGTATTTATTATTTTGAACATACTTATATTTTATCACAAAACCCCCCGATTACTCTACGACCCCCTCCGTCCTTCGCCCCACTAATGATGGAGCTATGGAACGGCAGGCTACCTCCCCCTTCGGGGCATGTTCCCCAATCCAATTTTTAACTAAAAAACTATCAAGAATAAAAAACAAACCCTATTTAAGGATTCCTATGTTAGGATCTTTTTTATTTTGGATTGATTTTTGTTCTTTTTCTGTCCTTCTAAATACAATCCGCCCTTGGAAGTGTTTTATGTTTGAAGTTGGATTGAATTATTGGGCAAGATTTTGATGGCTTTCTTTAGGTTATGACAGATAGCTTCGGCTAGACACTGAAATAATACTTTTGTCTGTCCTCGATATCTAGCTCGATGATTAAGTTTTGAAAAGTTTCCTTCGAAAGGCATTCTGGTTTTTGAACGCCAATTATCCAAATCTCGATTTTTATTTTTATTATTTCTTTT
>DMOG01000026.1 GCA_003453595.1 Candidatus Uhrbacteria bacterium | reverse complement strand
ACATTATCATTTGGGCGGGACAGGAAAATGTGTTATATGTGTTATAATAAAGTTATCTATGGAGGATCTAACAAAGCAGGCAGGATTTGAGCAAGCTAACAAAGAATTTCATAGGGAAGTTGCCATTGCGCAGGCTCGTCCTTTGATTTACAAAGTCGCAATTATTCTTTGGATTCTATTTGACTTGGTGCTTATTGGTCTATTAGTTTTTGTTGTGGTTGGATATTTGGTTTATGGACAATTTTCTGATCGAAGATCAACAGCTGACCTTTCTCAAAATTTATCACTGATTCATGCCAATGTTGCGGATCGATCAGCTGGCTCACTCTTAGTTGACGATTCCTTTGTTCTTGGATCTGAAGGCTCTTATGATTTTGTAGCTGAACTTACCAATCCAAATGAGGATTGGTTTGCTGAATTTTCATATTCTTTTGCTGGAGCGTCTGGTGAAACAAGCCAACTTTCCGGATTTATTTTTCCAGGGGAGACAAAATATTTGATTGCACTAAACGAGGATATAGAGGGCTCAATGCGTGGAGCAGAGATTAATGTTTCAAACTTAAAGTGGACCCGCATGGACGGGCATCTTATAGAAAACCGCATTGCCTGGTATCAAGAACATAGTAATTTTTCAATCACTGGTATTGCTCATGGAATAGTGGAGGTGGGCGGAAAGCAAATCGTGCGTTCAACATTTACTGTTACAAATAGTTCGCCTTATCAGTATTGGTCAGCGCCATTTATACTGGTTCTTAAACGCAACGGCGTGCCAATTGGGGTTAATCAAGTGTCTTTGGCCGGACTTGAAGTTGGGGAAACTCGAACTGTAAATGTTAATTGGTTTGATAACACACCATCCTCCGGAGACTTGATAATTGAATCATCAATTAATTTTTTGGATGAAAACGCCTATATGCTTGCCAGATCAGAGACAGAGGTAGATGTCAGGGATGCGGAAAATAGGTGATAATTTGCGCCAAAGCCAAGTCTTTGAAACAATGGATGCACTATGCAGATTGGTCGGATGTTTAGGCATTTACAAAGATTTGATTGGCTATTGATGCTTGGCGTTGTTGTTTTGTTCATTTTGGGAATTGCTGCCATTTACTCTGTTGAGCTTTCACGAGCGGATGCAGATTTTTTATTAGTTAAAAAACAGCTTGTTGCTTTTGTTCTTGGAATCATTTGTTTAATTGTTGTGGCAAAATGGAATTTTCTGTTTTTGCGAAATTGGGGTAAGGCATTTTATTTGATTGGCATATTTTTTTTAGTTTCTGTTTTAATTTTTGGAACAGAATTAAACGGAACTAAGGGTTGGTTTATTTTGGCAGGTGTGTCCTTTCAGCCAGTTGAGTTTGTAAAGCTAGCATTGTTAGTTCAATTTGCTCGATACTTTGGCGAACACGCCAGGCGAAGATTTGGGTGGAAAGAGATTTTTGGCAGCGGATTTTTACTGGCTGTTCCTTTTTTGCTGGTGATGGTTCAACCTGACATGGGGAGTGCAGCAATTCTTTTAGGCACTTGGGCTATATTATTATTTTTCTCCGGACTGAGATGTGTGCATGCTGCGGTTTTATCAGGCGTTGCGGTCATTGCTGGAATTTTTGGATGGTTATTTGTTTTTGCTGATTATCAAAAAGATCGTTTGTTGGTGTTTTTAGATCCAGCTCTTGATCCACTGGTGAGTGGATATAATATTACTCAGGCCAAGATCGCGATTGGGTCAGGGGGACTTTTTGGTCAAGGGCTTGGATTTGGATCGCAAAGTCAATTACAATTTTTGCCTGAAAGCCAAACTGATTTTATTTTTTCTGTTATTGCCGAAGAGCTTGGATTTTTAGGGGTATGTATTTTAATTACAGCAGTGTTATTGATTCTTTGGAGAATTTTGCGAGCCGCACAATTAACAAAAGAACACTTCACAAAATTTCTTTTACTTGGCATCTTTTCTTTATTTGCAGTTCAGTTTGTTGTGAACATTGGCGTTAATCTCTCACTTTTGCCTACCACAGGTATTGCTTTGCCATTTGTAAGTTATGGCGGAACCTCACTTTTATTGTCTTTAATTTTGATTGGAATTGTGCAAAGCATTACTTCTCGCAGAAGACCAGGTGATGATTCTCTATTATCAAACACATAATAATAAGATCGTTGATTTACTTAATAATCTATTGTATACTGCGACTTGCTTGACATCTTTACAATAATAAGGTGAAATAGCGCCAAAATAACGTAATCTTATGGCAGAAATTATTAGTCTTTCAGCACAAGCTCGTGACCTTAAAGGTCGCAAAACAGAGCATTTGCGCGCAGAAAATCTTGTCCCTGCAGTAATGTATGGATTTGAAACAGAGCCAGCAAATGTTCAACTTAATCGTGGAGACTTTGGTCGCGCTTATCAAAAAGCCGGTGAAAGTACTGTTGTTGAGTTGGATATTGATGGAACAAAAAACTTGGTACTTATCCAAGAGGTTCAGTACAATCCAATCACAGATGATGTCACTCATGTTGATTTTAGACGAATTAACATGAATGAAAAGATTGAGGCAATGATTTCAATCAAGCTTACTGGTATTTCACCTGCGGTTAAAGATTTGGGTGGTACATTGGTTCACAGTCTTGAGGAAGTTGAAGTTCTTGCACTTCCAGCCGCTCTTGTTCGAGAATTTATAATGGATATTTCTTCACTGGCTACATTTAATGATGTTTTGCGAGTATCTGATATCATAGTTCCTGAAGGAATTGAGATTCTAACAGATAAGGAAGATACAATCGCATCTATCCAAGAACCTGTTTCAGAAGAAGAGCTATTAGCTCAAGAAGCAGCCACAACTGAGGCTATTGAAAATGTAGCTAAACAGGAAGAGGAATTAGCTAAAGCAAAAGAAGAAGAGAAGTCAAAAGAACCAAAAAAATAATCTATGAAAAAAATCCGCACAATACTTAAGCGGATACAGAAGAAAGTCGAGCTAAGGAGGAAGCTCGCTTCTTTTGTATCTTTCATTAAACAAAAAGAGATTTTAATTGGCATCAGTGCTTTGCTGACCGTGGTAGTAATCGTTTTTGTAGTTATAATGTCAACAACTAATAAACCCGCTGGTGAGGTAATTCAGGATATTTTTGAGCAAGAAGTTATCAGACATCCATTGACCGGACAGATCATTGACGCTCAACTTGATAATCTTCCTCAAGTTTTTGGAGTAATGGTTGAAAACTCAGCTGATGCTTGGCCACTTTCTGGACTTGATCAAGCATTCTTGGTGATCGAAGCTCCGGTCGAAGGAAGTATCCCACGCTTTATTGCCTTTTTCAGTGACGATCAAGAAGTAGAAAAAATTGGACCGGTTCGATCGGCACGCCCTTATTACATTGATTGGAATGATGGACTGCAGGCAATGTACACGCATGTTGGCGGATCGCCCGAGGCGCTCGAGCTTATTAAAAACACATATGATACTTTGGATTTGAATCAATTTTGGTACGCTGATTTCTTTTACAGACAAAACAGTACTCGATACGCGCCACATAATGTTTACACAACTGTCGAGTTGCTCAAAGAAGCATTTGACGAGATTTTTGATGATGCTGAAGTTCCAAGCTATGACATTTGGCAGTTCGCTGATGATCAGCCTGTTGAGACTCAGTCATCAATTTCAATCGATTGGAGCGACGGTTTAACCTATGATGTTGGTTGGAAATACCAAGAAGAAACGAACTCATATTTACGATATCAAGGATTGTCAGCTATGAAAATGGAAGATGGTGCAGTCATCAAAACAAACAACATCGCTGTTATCTCAACCGACATTCGTGTCATCGACAATGAAGGTCGTCGCAGTATCGTGACCGTTGGATCTGGTGACGCGCTTATTGCCCAAAACGGAGAAGTTTATTTGGCCCGATGGGAAAAACAAGACCATGATGACCGTCTAAAGTTTTACACAACCGATGGCTACGAGATCTCGTTTAATGCTGGAAAGACCTGGATAGAAGTTGTTTCAAGCTTGAGTCAGGTGGAGATTGAATAATTTAAAAGACCCCCGTTATTTTGCGGAGGTCTTTTATATTTTTATTTTTACTATCCGAGGCTGGCGGTTGATGTCGTTTAGTATTTCGATTGATGCTTGTGGGAAGTGTTCTTTGATTAGGGAATGGATTGTTTTGTTTTGGCCAGGATCGATTTCTAGAAGAATGTCAAGGTTAGTAGGGAGGTGATTTCTATTGTTTTGGATTTGTTGCAAAAGTTTGTCGTATAATTCAAGGCCATCGATTCCGCCGACAAGAGCGTGCTTTGGTTCGTATTCTTTAACATCAGGGTCAGCCAACTCCCATTGTAATGGTGTGAGATAGGGAAGATTGGCGATAATTATTCCATGACCAGATTCGTGAATATTTTTTTGCAAATAAGGATCAAGAATGGATCCGTGTAAAAAAGAAAGAAGATGATCAACTCCGTGAGCTTGAGCATTTGTTTTGGCAATGCAAAGTGCTTGCAGATCAATGTCGATCGCAATAACAGGCTGTTGTGTGTGTATTGCCAAGGTCACGGCAATTGCGCCTGAGCCTGTTCCCACATCGATGATAGTTGAGTTGGGCGTGATAAGTTCCAAGGCCTGTTCGATTATTGATTCAGTTTCTGGACGAGGAGTAAGAACAAAGCGATTTACATAAAAATCTCTGCCAAAAAATTCTTTATATTGCTGGATATGTGCGATTGGTTCATGACGCTTGCGTCGCTCAATCATTCTTTGATAGTCGTTAATTTGATTTACTAAAAGCTCTTCCTCGCCATTAGCGAAAAGAAAAGATGTTGGCTTTTGCAAACAGGCTGCAAGCAAAAGTTGAGCGTCCAGCATTGGGTTGGCTTGCATTATGCGTTTTTCCGCAGCAGTTTCTCTCAATTGTTTTTGGCCCCAATTTAGAGCCTCAAGAATGGTCATGAAAGTATTAATCTTCAAGGGCGTTTTCAATATTTCTGTCAGCTAGTTTTAGTGTGTTAATGATCCCTCCAATTTCACCATCAAGAATTATTGGGAGATTATGCCATGACTCTTTAACACGATGATCAGTGATTCTGTCTTGTGGAAAATTGTATGTGCGGATTTTTTCACTGCGATCTCCAGTTCCAATTTGGCTAATGCGTTCTTTGGAAAGTTCGGCTTGTTTTTTTTCTTGCTCATAGGCAAAAACTCGCGCTCGCATAATTTCCATGGCTTTGTCCTTGTTTTGATGTTGTGATCGTTCGCTCTGTGAATAAACCTGAATGCCAGTTGGAATGTGGGTCATGCGAATTGCAGATTCTGTTTTGTTAACATGCTGTCCGCCAGCACCCTGTGCAGTTGTAGTTTGAATATTAAGTTCTTTTGGATCCAAATGGAATTCTGTTTCTTCAATTTTTGGCAGAACCGCTACAGTAATCGTGGAAGTGTGCACCCGACCTTGTTTTTCTGTTTCAGGAACTCTTTGTACGCGATGAACGCCTGATTCATACTTCATGTCCCCATATGACCCAACACCCTTAACTTCAAAAATAACTTCCTTAAATCCACCAAGGTCATTTTGATTTTGTGATATAACATCAGTTTTTCTATTTTGTAGTTCTGCAAATCTGGTATACATTCGAAATAATTCAGCAGCAAATAGTCCAGCTTCATCGCCACCAGCACCGGCACGGATTTCCACAATTGCATCATTGTCATCAGTTGGGTCTCTTGGGATAAGTGCTAGTTCAAGTGCAAGCTCAAGTTCTGGAATATTTGTATTAAGTTCATCGATTTCTGTTTGAGCCAGCGCGCGCATGTCTTCATCTGGATCTTCCAGAGCTTCTTGCGCTTGCTTTAGACTGCGATAGGCGTGGTTTAGTTTTTGTGCGTGTCCAAGTATTTCTTTGGCCAGCATATATGCTCGATTGACTTCTTCTAGTTTTTTGAGATTGCTAATAATATCCGAGTCAGCGAGTTGGGATTCGAGCGATGCCACTAATTGCGTGTATTTGTCTAAAACTGGTTTTACATTCATATGTTTGTATTTTACCTGACAAGAGATAAATAAAAAACACTCAAATCAAAGTTTGAGTGTTTTTTTCTTTTTTACGCTTCTGTTGACTTCAATTTTTTATCTGCCTTCTTTTTGGCTCGTTGTGCTTTCTTCGCTTCCTTTTCTACATGGGTTAGGACTGCTTCAGATTTTAGACCCTCTCGAGCTTGGAATTTTTCAACTCGTCGAGCAGTGTCAACAATTTTTTGTTTTCCTGTATAAAATGGATGGCACAATGAACAAAGCTCAACTTGTAGTGATTTGGCAGTCGAACCAATAGTCATGGTGTTTCCGCAGGCGCAAGTAACTGTTGCGGTTTTATTATAGGTTGGGTGGATATCCTTTTTCATAGTCTGTTTTAACGCCAGTATGCTAGCATTTTGGGAAAAAATTGTCAAAGAAGTTGTGGGTTTTGTGGGTTTTGTGGGTTTCGGGTTTACAAAAACCCTGTTATGATCTATCTTAGAGCGTTCTGTGCCTATTTTGGGTTCAGTACGCCAGCCCTTTCTTATAGCGCTAAGGAGGATCCCATGCGCAACATCCTGATTTTGGCTCTGCTCGTTTCAACAGCCTGTCTGCCCCCGGCCCCTCCGTGGGATCCGGGTATCGACAAAATCACTGACACAGACGCCGATACTGACGCGGACAGTGATTCGGATACCGACACAGACGCCGATACTGACGCGGACAGTGACACCGATGCCGACACAGATTCGGACACCGATTCGGACACCGACGCTGACACAGACTCGGACAGCGACGCGGATGCGGACGCTGATGCGGATTCCGACTCCGACGCGGACGCCGACGCTGACGCCGACGCGGACAGCGATGCTGATGCGGACGCTGACGCAGATGCCGACGCAGATTCGGATAGCGACGCGGATGCTGACGCTGACGCGGACGCCGATGCGGATGCTGACGCCGATGCGGATGCTGACGCCGACACCGACTCCGACACCGACTCCGACACCGACTCCGACACCGACTCCGACACCGACTCCGACACCGATGTCGATACCGGCGACACCGGAGTGGCCTACACCGACGCGGATGGCGACGGCCATTACGCTGAGGTCGATGACTGCGACGACAGCGATCCAGGGATCAATCCTGGTGTCGAGGAGATCTGCGATAGCGTGGACAACGACTGCGACGGGTTGATTGATGAGGACGACGCGATCGACGCCTTGGTTTGGTACCAGGACGCTGACGCGGACAGCTACGGCGACCTCACGGTCTATGCCTACGCCTGCACTGTCCCGTCCGGGTACACGGCTGACAGCACCGACTGCGACGACACGCGGGCAGACTTCAACCCTGGAGCAACTGACGAAGTTGTAACTGCCTGGGATGAAGATTGCGATGGCCGCGATGGCCGCGATGGCCAGACATTTGTTTCGTCGCTGTACGGCACATGGACCGCATATGGCGACAACTTGATCCTTGAGGTTGATCGAGACCAGCTCTCGACCTTTGAAAGCGGATCGTCCCTTTGGGAAAATTCAGATGGTCTGTCAGCGCCAGTAAGCACCCACATCTTTTCGTCGATCTACTCAGGAGCACTTGAAGTGCTGGAGTTTCCTGAAAACACCGGGGTGGTGATCATGGATGGGTGGATTGCAGGAGCTGTGGTAAGTGGTCTCACGGTTGGTCAGGACTATGGTTTCGTAGCTGTGGCCGCGAACACGAGTGTTACTGGCTATACAGCTATCAAGTTCCTGGATCAGGATGATATGGACGGCTACCTAACCGTAGGTTCTTCGGATTTGTTTGGGTATCACACCCTCTTCGCGGGTAGTGAAGCTTTTATAGGTGAGGTTTTCGAAGCTACAGACACAGAGGCGACGATTTATATTTGTGCCAGGGGCAGTTCTGGCGCAGATGAACAGGACCTTAGGTTCACGCATTTCGGGGTCTACGAACTCGTTCCCTAGTATTTGCTTAGGCCCCACCTTCTCGTTCTCCGGGAACTCCCGTTGAGAGCGTAAGGGTGGGGTTTTGTGCTTTTACCGTTAAAACACCAGTTTTTTTTATTTATCACCCAAATTGCTTGACAAAATGGGCTTTTTTTGATAAAAACCAGGGTTGATTTTTGGCTTTATGTAGAGGAATCAATCTTCCCATAAGGCCAAAAGTTCCTTCACCCGTTCTGTTGTTATGGCCGACATGCAACAACAGGACACAACACAAGGAGACTGCCATGCGAAAGCTGGCTACCCTCGTCCTTGCGGCCGTCCTGTTGGGCGGCTGCTTCACGCAGAACAACGACACCGGCCTCGAGCAGGCCGCCAGCAAAGAGCGCGAGCTCAAGGCTGGCAACCCCGAAGAGGCCGACTCCGACACGGACGCCGATGCCGACGCGGATACGGACGCTGACGCTGACGCGGACAGCGATGCCGATGCGGATGCCGATGCCGATGCGGACGCGGATGCGGACAGCGACACGGATGCCGACACGGACGCCGATAGCGATGCCGACGCTGACGCTGACGCGGATGCCGACGCTGATGCGGACAGCGATTCCGATGCCGACGCAGACAGCGATTCCGATGCCGACGCAGACAGCGACACGGATGCCGATGCTGACGCCGACTCCGACTCCGATGCTGACGCGGACGCTGATGCGGACGCTGATGCCGACGCAGACGCTGACGCCGACTCCGATGCCGACACCGATGTCTGTGACACTGGCGACACCGCCTGTGACACTGGACTCGATGACACGGGTCTGGACGACACCGGCGAAGCCGATGCCGACACGGACGCGGACAGCGACACAGACACCGACACGGATGCCGACGCCGACGCCGACGCAGATGCCGATGCTGACGCGGACAGCGATGCCGATGCGGACGCTGACTCTGACACCGACGCGGACACGGACACTGGCCTCGAGCCAGTGGACGCGGACAGCGACGGCTTCGTCGTGAGCACGGACTGCGACGACACGCGTGCGCTCGCGCACCCCGGGTCAGTCGAGGTCTGTGACGACGGCGTGGACAACAACTGCGATGGTGCGGTCGACGAGACCACCTGCGAGGTCACCGTGGAGGTCGTGGACAACTGCGACTACACCACAACCTTCACGATCTACGGCGACCTGTCGTATTTCATGGAGATCGACGGCTCTATCGTCAGCTATACCTCGGCCGAGGTGACCCAGATGGGCATCGGCCAGAGTGATGGCGCCTGCTGGACTGATCCCACGGCCTGCGAAGGTCTGGTGACCTGGGACAGCGACGCAGACGGCGACGGCCTCGACCAGACCTACGCCATCACGGCGTGGAACCTCGACAGCACCCCCTTCGTCGTCCTCACGGACGGCACGGTGCTCTGGCTCGACCTGCGGGTGACCCAGGTCGACGGCGACGCCTTCATCGACGAGGACGAGGCCGGCACCGGCTACATCCTCTACATGATGGATGTTTGCCCGTAGTCTCAAGTTCCAATTTCTCTAGCGGCCTACTCGGCCGCTCACGCCCCCCCCCCAGCTTCGTGCTTCGGGGGGCGTTTCGTTTATATTTTCTTGTGTATTAACTCACCTCATGCTCATATCAACATTCACTTCCATCTCGACGCCATCGCAGAGACCAGGCGGAGCCGGACAGGCCTGGCCAGGCTCCGCCGGGGATCTTCTCGGATCAGATCAAAGTGAGAAGATTTCTCCCTCCGGTCGAAATGGGGGATATATGATCCTCTTTTGACTTTAAACTTTTTTCTTCCCTCCTTCTGCGATATAATAAACTCAATGATAAATTTGCATGCAATTTATCTTGCTAGCGATAAGTACGCTCGTTTTGCTGCGTACATGCTTTTTGGAGTTTCGCTTTTAGCTTTAGTTGGATCAATCTTTTTTTCACCTTCGTTAATTGTCGCGGTTGTTTTTGGAATTGCTATTTTGGTAATGAGTTTTATTCGACCAACTTGGTCGCTGGCCTTTCTCCTTGTTTATCTTCCATTTGAACCTTTTCTTTTGAAATGGATTTCTGACGATGTTTATCTTTATGCTCGTTATTTTTCCGAGATCTTGGTTTATCTTTTAGTAGCTGTTGTATTTTGGAAAATAGTCAGCGGACAAATAAAATGGCGGCAGTCACCAATTGACATTGTTTTTTTGCTTTTTATTGTTGTTCTATTAGCCTCAGCCATAATTAATTTTGTGCCAGCAACCTATGCGATTCTTGGCATTCGTCAGATTATTCGGTTCATGTTGCTGTTTTTTGTAACGATTTATTTACAGCCATCAAAGCAGTGGATGAAAACGCTTTTGTATCTTTTGTTTATTATTGTTGGTTTGCAGGTATTCCTTGGAGTCGGACAAGTATTTTTTGGAGAAACACTTGATAGCTTTTTACTCCCATCTCAAGCACATACATTTGGCGACATTGAGCTGACATCGGGCGTGGTTCAGTTTTGGGATCATGGGCAACGAATTTTTGGAACACTTGGTCGATATGATCAGCTCGGAACATTCATGGCGTTTTTCATGTTGCTTTTGATTTCATTTTTATACGAACCAAAAATTCAAAAATATCGTTCGTGGTTTGTGTTGCTTTTATGCGTATCGATTCCAGTTTTGGCAATGACTTATTCTCGCTCGTCATGGTTTGGATTTATTCTTGGGGCATTGTTTATTTCAATTTGGGCAAAAAAGGATAAGCGCGTTTTATGGTCAGTGGGAATAGCTATCGCTATTATTTTGGGATACTTAGCAGTTTCGGGACTGATTGTCAGTAATCTGTGGGATATGGGTGATCAATCAATCATTGAACGCTTTTTTGAAGCATTCTCCTATGAGCGTTGGCGCGGTGAGTATTATGGGCTTGGTCGTATGTATTGGATTGTGCAAACAATTATTACAGTTGTGCCAGCAGCTTTCTTGTTTGGTCATGGCCCGGCGACTTTTGGCGGTGGGGCAGTTTCAGCTTTAGGAAATACAACTGTTTATGACAAACTTGGTTTGCCTTTTGGGGTTTATGGAACAGACGGGTACATCGACAACAACTGGTTTAGTTTGTGGGGAGAGTCAGGAACTATTGGACTTATTTTATATCTGATTTTGTACGGAACATTGTTTTTAATGTGTATCAGAGCTTGGCGTAAGTCAAAAAGCGTATTTACCAGATCATTGGCCTTGGGAGTGGCCGCTACTATGATTGCAGTTGCACTTAATGCGTCCTTGGCAACATTTTTAGAAGTCCGCACATTGGCTCCATATGTTTGGGTATTTACTGCGCTTGTTTTTGTGCAAGCAGAGCGCGAGAATCTAATTGAATAAGTCTTATGAGAATTATTCACGCACATAAATATTTTTACAAAAGACGCGGGGCAGAGCATTACATGCTTGATCTTATGAATATGCAAGAGCAAGACGGGCATCAGGTTGTACCGTTTTCTATGCAATATCCAAAAAATCTTCCCAGTGCTTGGGATGGATTTTTTGTCTCTGAGATTCAAACTGAACAGGGAAGTCGAAATTTGTATCAAGCATTAAAGCAAATTAGTCGGGCATTGTGGTCTTGGGAAGCTAAACGAAAATTTGAAAAACTGGTTGATGCTTTTAATCCAGACATTGTTCATGCTCATAATCTTTACACTCATATATCTCCGTCGATTCTTAAGGTGTGTCAGCAGCGCAATATTCCGGTTGTCATGTCAGTTCATGATTATGCATTGGTAAGCGCAGATTATGCACTTTGGAATCCGATCCTATCAACTACAATGAGTCTTGATCATATTGGACTTTTACAAACAGCGCGTACAAAGTTCATCAAAGGCTCATACTTAGCAACATTTGTTCTTGAAGCCATCACTATTTGGCACAGGCTGTGGGGAAGTTATCAAAAAAGAATTGATAGATTTTTCCCCAACTCTCAGTTTATGTCAGATGTGCTTGTTGATCAGGGATTTGCAAAAGAAAAAATGCGAATCATGTATCCATTTACAGATTTGCCAGAATACACAAAATATCGAGATGAAGGTTTTGTTTTATTTCTTGGCGCGCTTGAAGATTACAAAGGTGTGCAAACTTTAATCAAAGCCATGAAGGCTTTTCCAAATGTAAATTTGAAAATTGCCGGCACAGGTCCTTATGAGAAAAAACTGCGAGCATTGTCAAAGAACATGAGCAACATCGAATTTGTTGGTTTTGTGTCAGGCGCGCAGCGTGAGGATTTGATGAGCAAAGCCCGCGTCTGTGTTGTGCCCTCACTTTGGTACGAACCATTTGGTTTGGTGGCAGTTGAGGTAATGGCGCGCATGACTCCTGTGATTGTGTCAGATATGGGAGGACTAAAAGAAATTGTTGAGCCAGGAGTTAGTGGGGAGGTATTTATTGCTGGTGATGTTGAAAGTTTAATTGAGAAAATGAAACCATTTGTTCTAAGTGCTGATCACGCAGAATCATACGCAGAGTCAGCTCGAGACAGAGCTTTAATATTATGCGATCCGCAAGATCATTACCAAAAGATGATGGAGGAGTATAAAGAAGTTATTGGAAAAAATGAGTCAAAATAAGCTTCAGAGGCATTTATCTGTGTATAAGTGAAAAAATCGACCAGTATTGGTCGATTTTTTGATAATAAACTGGACAAAATCTAGTTGTGGATAATTGACAGAAAGCGGAAAAATTGCTAAGGTTCCGCGTTATCGATCAGAGCTTAGCTCTGGCAATAAAAAATTATTATGCATATCGCACTTATCGGACAAAAAGGACTTCCTAGCCAATACGGCGGAATCGAGACACATGTTGAAGAACTTGCTACTCGTTTGGTTCGCCATGGAAATCATGTCACAGCTTATACCCGTTCTTGGTATACACCAGCTAACATGAATCTTTACAATGGGATTGTCCTAAAATCTTTACCATCAATTAATACTAAACACCTTGATGCAATTAGCCACACTTTTTTGGCTACCCTGCATGCTTGTTTAATCGAACGGCCAGATATCATCCATTTTCACGGAGTTGGTCCTTCATTATTGTCATGGATCCCAAAGATCTTGCGACCGCAGGCAGTGGTGATTAATACTTTTCATTGTATTGATCGCGAACATGCCAAGTGGGGTGCATTTGCCAGATGGATGTTGCAGTTGGGAGAAAAAGCCTGCATTAAATTTGGTCATGAAGTTATTGCTGTTAGTCGCACACTTGTAAATTACATTGCAGTTTCATATCACCAGCGGGTGCATTATATTCCCAACGGAATTTCACCACGAAGAGCAAACACAGATGATGTGCTGTTAGCGCCGTTTGATCTTCAGTCATTTCAATACATTGCCATGGTAGCGCGACTTGTGCCACATAAAGGAGCACATACTTTAATTGACGCTTGGAAACTTGCTAGAGAAAAAGAGCCAGAACTTTTGCGCAATATAAAGTTGGCAATTATTGGTGGGTCAGCATTTACAGATTCCTATGTTGAGCAATTGCATGCACAAGCTCGTGGAGATTCATCAATTGTGCTGACCGGATTTCAGCGTGGAGATGTTCTCAAAGCATTATTTGCTGGAGCAAAGTTTATTGTGCATCCGTCGACCTCGGAAGGATTGCCAATTGCAATTTTGGAAGCAATGAGTTTTGGTAAAGCAGTTATCGCCTCTGACATTCCAGAAAATATGGAAGTGATTGCTGAATACGGAGTCCCATTTTCAACTGGTGATGTTAAAGAATTATCTGAAAAAATTATTGAACTTGCGTCAGACGAAATGCAAACAGCCTCAATCGGCCACGCCGCCCGTGAATTTGTCGAAACCGAATATCACTGGGATGACATTGCCAACGCCACAGTAGAACTATACGAAAAGCGTTTAGCAATCAGAGAAGGAATCTTGGCAGTTCGGTAAGTATTGGTTAGAATGATATTAGTTAATTAAATTAATCTTTTTCTATGAGAAAAGTTTTAACAATGATTGTTTTGAGTTCATTTGTTATTATGGGCGTTGGTTGTACTGATAATGTAATCGTTGATGACACGACAAATAACGATGAGGTAGTAGAGATCTCAAACATCTATGATTGGGATAGCCAAGAAGTATCTTTCAATATTCCAGACGGATTTAATGTTTTGTCAGTTAGCGATAACCTTGTCTATATAACACAGGCTGAACAGTTGCCTGATGGAGATATTGGTGTATTTTTCACTTCAATCGAAGTGCAAGATGGTAATCTTGATTCATACATGAAACGACTTGACATTTCTAGCCACGAGACTGTGACATTTGACGATAATAACTTTGTTAAGATGAATGTTTATGAGATGTTTGGTGATCGCATCATTGAGACTTATGTCTTGGATTTAGATGGTGAAATACTTGTGTATCAGGTTGGAACTAACGATAATTATCTAGTTGAGGATTTACTTTCATCGATGACAATCAAATAAGTTTAATAAAAAACCGCTTTTTGAGAATAGCAAAGGCGGTTTTTTATTCGGATAAATTAGAGTTAGGCGATATATTTTTAAAAAATTTGTTTTTAAAATGCTTTTGGTGTGCTTTAAAAAATTAGGAATTTGATTTTTTTAATTTTTAAAGAGGGGGTAAAAGGTGTTTTCTCCGCTATCGCTTCAAAAACGATTTATTTATATTTAAAACAAAGGTATAATTAAACTATGAAATTTATAGATTTATTTGCTGGTATAGGCGGAATAAAAATAGGCTTTGAAAACGCTGGATTTCAGTGTGTTTTTTCCAATGACTTTGATGAAAATGCAAAGATAACTTTTGATCTTAATTTCTCTGAACTTTTTGAAACAGAAAAACAAATGGTGCTTGGCGATATTCAAAAAATATCTGCTTCAAAAATTCCTGATTTTGATATTTTATGTGGCGGTTTTCCGTGCCAGCCTTTTTCTATCGCAGGATATAAGCAAGGGTTTAATGATGAAAAAGATAGAGGAAATTTATTTTTTGATATTGTACGAATATTAAAAGCTAAAAAGCCAAAGGCTTTTTTACTTGAAAATGTTAAGAACCTAAAAACACATGATAAAGAAAATACATTAAAAGTTATCCTTGAAAAACTTGAAAAAGAACTTGGCTATTTTGTTAAAGTAAAAGTTTTGAATACCATGGAATATGGCAATCTTCCGCAAAATAGAGAAAGAATTTACATTGTCGGTTTTTTGGATAAAAAAGCACATGATAAGTTTTCATTTCCCGAAAAAGTAAAACTTACCAAAACAATTCACGATTGTCTTGAAGAAAAAGATGTTGATAATAAGTATTATTACAACGATAAATCACTTTATGAAGTATTGAAAAAAGATATCAAAAAACGAGACACTGTTTATCAATGGCGAAGAAAATATGTCAGAGAAAATAAAAACAATGTCTGTCCTACTTTAACGGCAAATATGGGAATGGGTGGTCATAATGTACCATTAGTTTTAAATGGAAAAGGTATTAGAAAATTAACACCAAGAGAATGTGCTAATTTTCAAGGATTCCCAAAGAATTATAAACTTCCTAATATTGCCGATTCTCATTTGTACAAACAATTTGGAAATTCCGTTTCGATACCAGTTATTCAAAGAATAGCTGAAAATATGAGAAAGGCTTTAACTAATTAAATTATGTTTTTTCAAACTCAAAAACCCGAATTAAAAAAGGAATACGAGCATTTTCTAAAAATTGCTGGTTGTCTTTCCAATCTTTTTTCTGAATCTGATATTCCATATTTATATTATCGAGTTGCAGAAAAAGTCTTCTGTCGTGCCTTTAGTGCAGAGGACTTATCAAGAAGTGATGTTTCGGCTGATGCTAAAAAAGACGCTTTAGGTATCGGGCTAAAAACTTTCCTTGCAAACAACAACAAAACTTTTCAAAAAGTTGCTGAATTTAATAATGACAGAAGACTTTATGAAAACCTATCTCCTGAAGACTTAATAAAAAAAGTTTCAGAACTAAGAAACGCCAGAATTGAATTTACAGAAAATGCCCACGCTCTTAAAAACTCAATTTATCATTGTGTTGTAAGAAATAAAGGAAAATTTTTGATTTTTGAGGAGGTGATGGATAAAGTTGATATTTTTAACATCAAAAACATAACAGAAAGAAAAGGCTCAATCGTTTTTAATGACGGCAAGCATGATTATTCTTTTTTAGTTTCTAAAAGTACACTCACAAAAAGATTTATAACCGAACCGATTGTTTATGAGTTCAATGTTGATATTTTGGAAGATCCGCTTTTGGAATTGAGAGAACTGCTTGAAAAAACAGATTTACATTTTGAAAAAGAATCAAAAATAAAACAAACAATTTATTTACCTTTATATGGCAGGAATCAAATTGTTTTTGAAAAAAGCGGTTTAAATCAATGGAATGCAGGCGGTAGAGACAGACACGCTAACGAAGTTTATATCCCAATTCCAGCGGAAATTCACAAAAATTTTCCAAGTTTTTTCCCTGATCGAGAAACGCCTTTTGATTTAAAACTACCAAATGGAAATACAATGCAATCAAAAGTTTGCCAAGATGGCGGAAAAGCTCTTATGTCATATTCAAATCGTGAGTTAGGGCAATGGATTTTAAGAGACGTTTTAAAACTCAAAGAAGAAGAACTTTTGACTTATGATAGATTGCAAATTTTGGGAATTGACTCAGTAAGAATTGATAAAATAGATAATGTTAACTTTGAAATAAACTTTGCCAGAATTGGAAGTTATGAGCAGTTTAAAAATATGTCCTAGAAAGACTAAGGAGTTTTAAAGAATGGAATTCACCTTACACTCTCACTCCACAAAACATTGCATATACTGAAATATTAAACTCTGGTTGTTGAAGTCTGGCAGGGGATGGTGGAGGAGGAAGACTGATCTGAGTTTTATCGATTTTCGCGGTAGATTTGTTTGGCTATTTGTTTGCTGATGAGCATTGGGGTTTGGACATTGTTTACATTAAGCTCATTTAATTTTGACAGATGTTGCACGCCGATATTACCGGCAAATAAAAGTTTCTGGGTTTGTTTGTTGTTCATGTCGAGTTGATTGATCAGATCAAGCCCGGTTCGATAAATGTGATCCTTACATGTCCCTAGTCCTGGTTTGTTTGGATTTGAAATGCCGCGATAGGCGCGGACGCAGAGATTCCAGATTTTTTCTTCCCGTTCTTTGTCTAATTTGTCATGACCAACATACTTATCAACTTTTGTCCGCGCATAAATCAATGTGTTGAACATTTCTGAAAAACTCATGTCCATGGAAAGAGCACAGGCATAACTTTCCCAAAAGGCTGGAGTTTTTGCAGTGCCGATTTTTTGTTGATAATAAAGCGCCAGTCCTTCCTCGGTTTGGGAATAATGATCAAGTCCAACCTGCAAAATCTCTAGCGGGCTTTGTTTGGCGTTGTGGGTGCGCAGGGCATGAACTTCAATTTCATGAACTAAAATTCTTTGCGCCCGAGCGCGAGACGCGGAAAAGTTTTTGGGAATATGGACTGCAAGACTTTTGCTTTTGCGCCCTCGAGTAAGTTTCATTGCTGATCCTTCGGAAAGTTTTATTTTCCATTTTTGCATTCCATAAGCATCGAGCACAGCGCGAACCATTTTTGAAAATATTTCTGCATTTATTTTTTTAGCATGAGCGTGGAGTTTTGAGTTAGTTGCTAGCATATCATTAAGTTCTTGCTCAAGCTTTGATTGATCATCAGACTGAGCTCCAAAGATATTTTTTGCCAGCTCGGAAACTTTTTCATCATTATTATCTTGCATGGCTTTGATAAAAAGTGCACGAGCTTTAAGTTCGTCTAGTTTAGCTAAGTAGATATCTCGTATCCAATCATCAGAATTGATCAGTTCAAGGTCTGCTCGACACTCTTTGATTTCTTTCAAGTATCCAACCGCGTCAAACTCTTGTGCCTTTGAATATAAAAAAACAGGATTCTTATGAGTGCGCAAGAATTCCTGTTTTTGTTCTTCAAGATTGTTAGGATCAGGGGTGATTAGTTTAGAAAATGAAAAAACAGGTAGTTGGCAAAACCGATCAAAGAGTTTGCTATCAAGTTTATTCTGTGACAATTCCGCCATATGAAGCTGCTTTTGTATCATAAGGAATGGCCGTTGTCACACCTGCTGTTGTCCGCGTGAGCGAAGCACCAGTAAATCTGTCAGATGCTCGCAAAAATGTTGGACCAAGTAAGGTTGGTTTAGTACCGACTTGGTCTTGGCTTGGTGTAATCGCCACTTCAAAGGCAATGCCAACAACTGCGCTTCCCGGAGGAAGGGTTGGGTCAAGCTCGGGGATAGACCAATAAACAGTGCCATGTGATTGCGTAATTGAAGATCCGGTTGATACGCTTTGTCGTCCGGTCATAGTCACATTTGTTCCTAACTCAGCTTCAAGCGTTAAATTTGATAAAGTATTTGTTGTTTCTTCAATGTTCCAGAATATCCAATACTTGGTTGTTTCTCCCACAATTGGCGGAACAGGCCCTCGTCCAAGTTGATCACCACTTGGCGCCCAGTATCTTCCAAACGAACTCATTGTTACTGGTGAGGTCAATGGTAGATCAAAACGCGATCCAACTGTTTGGACTGTGATTGGTTCTTGATCTGGAGAAAATGTGAATTCTGCTGAGCTAGAAGTTGAGATAGAGATATTTTCGTAAACATCTGTAGCTGATCGTGAAAGGGATTGCTTAACCGGTAGCTTCATTTGGATTGATCCACTTTCTTGGGGCGCAAGTTCATCAATTACAGAAGAAAAAATATAATATCCGTTGGTGTATGACCCGCCAGTAATTCCTGAGGTGGCAAAAATATTATTGTCGCTGGCAATTTTCAAACTGATATCAGTTAGTTTAAAGTCACTGATATTTTTGTAAGTAGCATCAATCGTAATTGTTGATCCAGGATTAATGGTTGATTCCAAAATTGAATGGCTGATTTGTAAAGGTGTTGGTAAAATTTCTACCACATCAGTTAGAGTTTTCTGTTTATAACTAGTTTCATCAAAAGAGAATGATGGTTCAAATACAAAGGTTGAGTCTTGTTCAGAACCAAGATAGCCGGCAAAAGTAATAATTCCTGTTTCTCCTGGCTCTATTTCATCAATATGGAAAAAGCCATCAGACTGTTTTGCTGGCAAGCTTGTTGTTAGTGCAAAAGTATTTGGCCATTTTGGATTGATTATAAGGTGTGGAAAAGCAATCGAGCCAGTGTTTGTATAGCGAATCTCACCGGTAACTTTTTGATAGGCGATTAGATGTTCAGGCAAAGAAAGTTCAAGTTCAAGGGCAGATTGGATAGGTTTAAAAATATGTTGCCTTACTTTTGTGTCAGTTATTTTTTCAGTTGAGTATGTGTATGAAAGTGTGGTTGTAAAAATTTGTTCGCCATCAACATCGCCGAACATCGCTCCTTGAATATGAATAAAGCCATAATCTGTTGGTGCAATATCACCAATGTTAAAAACAAGTGATCCAAGATGTTTGGCAGTTGAATCAATGCTGGAAAGTTCGAAATGTTCTGGGAGGTCAATTGTTAAACGCGTATTAGAAATTGTTTCTTCACTATTATTTTCGTAGCGAAAAGTTAGAGTTGAAAGATCGCCAGTGATTACTTGTTCAGGGGCAATGGACGCGTCAATAATAATTAGGTCTGGTGTGTTTTTTGGCCAAAGCAAATAGCCAAGCGCAATAAGTGTTGTTGTAATGACAACTAGAGCTAGAACATCAAGAATTTTATGAAGTCTTGGCCTTTCTTGAACATAATTGCCTTTTAAAATCATTTTAATCGGCTCGGAAACATGTTTACCGGCTTGACGCCTAACATTCATTGAGCAAACAAGTAAATGTTTTTTTGATTTTCGATCAACTGTATCGTCGCATGAAAATTGTGGTGGCTGTGTGCTCATATGCTAATAGTTCGAAAATGTGAATACATCTTGGGTAAAGGCGATAATTTCGTCAGTGCCGTCATGATCAAGATCAGCGGTTGAAACTTCAACTCCGCGCCAACTATTGGTGTCAGAACCCCAGAATGAAGAACCAAGTTGCTCTCGATTATTATTCCAGACTTTGATCTCTGGAGCACCGCCAAGTCCTGGACCAGTAATAATTTCATCAATGCCGTCGCCGTTTAGGTCACCAGTGGCTACATTAACTCCGCCACGGAAGTTGATGTCATAAGCAAAAAATCCTGGGTTTATTAATCTTCCGTCTTTGTTAAAAATGCGAACATGTGGTCCGCCCTCGGTTCCGGCTCCACAAATAATTTCTCTGGTTCCGTCGCCATTTAAGTCTCCAACCGCCACATTTACTCCACCGCGATACACATTGTCATAGGCGAAAAAACCTGGATTAATAAGAACTCCGTCAGAATTAAAGATTCGAACTTGGGCTCCACCGCCATTTTCAGTTCCGGTTATAATTTCTACAGAACCATCACTTTCCAAATCACCGATTGAAATATTAACACCACCTTTATAATTTTCAGTGTATGGATAAAAGCTGGCATGCAAACTACCATCCTCATTGTAAATAAAAACTTGATTAGCATTGGCGACCACTGTTTCATCATTAATGTCAAAATCAATATCAGCAGTTATCACTTGAGTACCGCCTTCATAGGCATCGTTGTATGAGAAAAATCCAGTGCGATAGGTTTCACCTTGTGCGTCAAAAACTCTGGCAAATGCACCGTTTAAAAATACTCCACCAAGAATTTCAGCAATCGGACGCACAAGGATTGCGCCGTCTTTAGAGTCGAGAGTTAAACGCGAAATAATTGATCCGTCATTAAAATCTGGATCTTGTTCACCATGAAGTTTTTCAAACTCGCCATCGAGCTTGATTGTTTGCGAAGAGGTTGTTGGATTTACAACAATTTTTCCATTGGTAAACTCACGGGTCCAAATTCCAGTTGACTCTTGGGTTGCGTCACCCTTAGCAGATCCAATGTAGGCATCATATTCATCATATCGCCAAAGTTGAGCATGAGACTGGGTTCCATAATCAAAGCCGAAAAATCCATCACCCAAAAGCGTACTTGAAAGTGCAAATCGAACATTTTGGTAATCAGTTGAGTTGCCCGTGTTGCTCGTATCACCGTTTATTAAGATGATTGGTTGATAAGCGACTGAATTTTCCAGAGTCAGATAACTACTAATGTTTGTGTTCCATGATCCATTGCCTTCCCAAGGAGTAGGGAACGACTCAAACATTCGACCATTAACATACGGGGTATAGGCCAGGTTTGAGCTTCCGTTGGTGATTATGATTTTTCCCAAACCAACCAGCGATCGCGTTTTTGCAAATAGTTGTGTGTATGCACTTTGCCAAGCGCTATCAATACTTATCGATCCATTGGAAAGCGAGACAGATCCGACCCAACTAATACTGTCGCTTACTTCATCGTAAAAAACCCCGTCCCAATAATCATTGTGTAAAACTTCATAAGCAACAAATTCGGCTAGGTAATTATTCCAGCCAGATGTTAAATCCAACGCATAGGTTCCAGACCAGATCGAGACTGTTGATCCGGTTTTATTTTTTAACCACCAATCACTTTGTATTCCAGAGGAAAGTTCCTTATGCAGTCTGTCTTGCCAAATTGAGTTGTAGCTAACAGTCGGGATGTAGGCAAGTAACACAATATCCGGGTTTAATGCCCGGATGTCATTGGAAAAATTTGGATTGTATACTTGAGCTTCAGCCGGCAGTACCAGTAGGTCGTACGCAGATAGTGTTTCCAAGGTTAGACTGTCATTAAGAGTTGAACCTGACAATAGAAAATAGTTCGCTGTTTTGATGGCATTTGGTTCTTGCGACAAAACAGTAACTAGTGGGATCAGGACTAGTGCTAGGACAAAGATTGTAAGGATTGATTTTTTCACACTTTATAAAGCTCAAGAGTCATCAGAATCTTTTTTAATTATATCAGGATTTGGAGAATAAAGTGTGTTTTTGATTTTCCATTTTTCCACAAATTGGCCAATTCCGGCTTTGTCGCGTTTATTGCGGACAGTAGTGCTTGATTGTGACCATTTTAGCAAAGACTCAAAATTGATCTTATATCGACCCTGAACAACGATATAGGTGATTTCATTGTCTGTGATAGCTCGTCTGATGGTTCTGGCGCTAACGCCAAAGATTTTGGCAGCTTCAGACACAGAAAGGCGAACAGGGGTATTTTGGCCAGTCATAGGGGAATAAATGATGATTTGTCTACGCTAGAGTAGACAAAAATAGGCATTTTGTCAAATTCCCCTTGATTAAAAGCGGTTTTTTTGCTATGATTACTGACCTTTTGACAATGTGTAACGCAAAAGGAATTTTAACGACTTATTAATTGAAATGCGACATCGAAACAAATTTCTACTATTTCGAGTTTTTAGGTTTCGAGATACAGGAGCATACGGAGAACTGTATGACTTTTATATTTCCCGCATTCGTCGCTTCATTATATTCCGCGTGCCTAGCAAGGAAGATGCAGATGAATTAGCAGCTGAAGTCTTTCTTAGAGGTTGGGAATATGCGACATCCTCCCTAGTCAATAATCCAGCCGCTCTTTTCTACAGAATCGCAAGAAATGTCATTGCTGACTACTATCGCAAGCGCAAAATCGAGGTTGGCGTGGAAGAAGCAGAATATAAGACAGATGAACATGATTTGGCAGAAGAATTGTCAGATCAGCAGGATCAGCAAGCTCTTATCAAGCTTTTACGAGAAATAAGAGAGGAATATCGGGATGTGCTTGTCATGAGGTTCTTAGACGAGATGAGTATTGGTGAGATTGCTGAATCGTTGGAAAAAACAACAGGCAGTGTCCGGGTACTATTGCATAGAGCAAAAAAAGCGCTTCAAGAGCGCGCTAAAAAATAAATATGAGTCGCGAAGTGATCGCACAACTCAAATCCCTCAAAAATCATCCAGATGCTGGATGGGTTGATGGTGTTGGGCAAAATCAGGCCAAGACTCAATTACTTACTGCTATTGGTCATCATGATGATCGAGTCATTGGTGACGCACAAGTTGCTTACATAAAATGGAATGCTTTTTCTTTTGCCACACGCCCAATCGGCGTGGGTCTTGTTATTTTCGCGCTTTTATTTGGTGGCTGGTTCACAACAGTAAAGGCTGCGGTTGGTAGTATCCCTGGCGACACTCTTTATAATGTGAAGTTAATTACTGAGCAAGCTCAATTAATTATCTCCCCACAAGATCAACGCGCTGTATTGCATACTCAATTTGCCCAGCGTCGCATGGTAGAAATTCAGTCATTGCAACAAATAGATGATGGTCGTTCAGAGCGTTATCTTGCTGAAACAGTGCATGCATTGGAAACAGAGGTGGTAAAAGCCGGAGACGCTCTAACACAGCTAAAGAATAATCAGGATGCAAATACTCTCACAGTTGCCAGTGTTCTTGATGAAAAAATCAGCACATTGCAAGCCGAGCTTAATGCCATTGGCGATCAATCTGCCAAGGATGCCACAGAAACAACCACAGCAGTTTCAAACTCAGCAGTGGACGCAATCATGGATGTGCATGAGCAAACCGAAACTCAAGAATCAGGAGTTGCGCTTAATCGATCATTTAAAAATGAATACACAGATCTACGCGAACGCCAAACATTTGACACAGGTCGTGTGCAAACAATTAGTGCAATTATAAATGAAAATGCAATAGAAGGTATTTTGTCAGGCGACGATATCCTTAGACTCCAGTTTGAAATAGATCAAGCTACCGATGATGTTGCCGAAGCTATGAATTCATTTGCGGCCGGTGCCTATCGTGGTGCCTTTGACATGTTGCGCGATGCAGACACAACTCTTCTTGGTATCGAAGCAAGACTGGCATCAATCGAAGAGCAGGTGATGACAGTGCTTAATTTACAAGAGGATGTAGAAGAAAAAGTGGAAGAAGTGGTAGAGGAGGTAGAAATTGTAGAAGAGAATCAGGAAAACGAAAGTTCAGATCCACAAATTACACAATAAACTTGTTTTTCTATCTAGGAGTCATCAATCAAAGATGGTGGCTCTTGATAGGAACGCATTTAAGCGTTTCTTCATCTAAGGTTCAACCCGGTGTATTTTCCGAAAGGTCGAGGCCGCATGGCCGAAAATACGCCATTACTCATAATAATAGAAAGGATAGAATTGATTATGCACGATGCATTTCAACTCCGAAACCGAATCTTTGCAGTGGTAACTATTGCTGCAATGGTTCTTGGTTCTTTGAGTGCGGTCCTTGCTCCAAGCACAGTTAGTGCTGCAACAGCAGGTGACCTTATAAAGAGTGAGTCTCTCTCAACCGTTTACTACTACGCACCAGACGGTATGCGTTACACATTCCCTAACGAGAAGACTTACTTCACATGGTATTCAGATTTCAGTGGTGTCGAGACAATCTCAGACAGCGCTCTAGCTGATATCGCTCTTGGCGGAAACATTGTTTACCGACCAGGTTCATACTGGGTTAAGATTACATCTAACCCTAAAGTTTACGCAGTTTCAACAGACGGATCAATCCTATGGATTGAAGACGCTGCTACTGCAGAAGCACTAGCAGGAAGCGATTGGGCAACACAAATTCATGATGTTGCCGATGTTTTCTGGTCAGATTATTCAGAAGGAGTATCTCTAACATCAGCAACCGCATACGACGGAATGATGTACAAAGATGGCTCTGACTATTACCTTGCATGGGGTGGCGAAAAGCTTATGGTTTCATCAGCTGGACGTACTGCAAACAAAATGCAAACAGCTATGTTCCTTAACGGAACTGGCATTGATGACTCAGCTTTGACAGCAGGAAGTGATATCACTTCTGAAGTTTCAGAGCTTACAGACTGTTCACAACAGGGTGGTGTTGACGATGTAGTCGCAACAGGAGATGTAACAGTAAAACTTTCATCTTCAAACCCAGCTGGAACTTCAGTTCCAACAAACGCAAACACAGTTGAAGTTTTGAAGTTTGATATCAAAGCAGGATCTGAGGCAACAACAGTTAGCCAGATCGCTGTTAAGATGATTGGACTTTCTTCATCAACCGATGTTTCCAATGTTTATCTTTACGAAGATAACACTCGTTTGACAGAAGCTCGTTCAGTAAACTCTTCAACTCGAAAGGCAACTTTTGGAAGTCTTGGCCTTGCATTGGCAGCAAATGAAACACGAACAATTTCTGTTCGCGTAACAATTTCTGCAAGCGTAGGTGATGAAATCCAATTTGGCTTGTACGAGGATGGAGATGTTGTATCAGCCGGTGATGTAGCAGGCAACTTCCCACTAGACGGAAATACATTCTCAGTTTCTGGAACAACAGTTGGAACTGTAACAATTCTTGATACAGGAACAATTGACAACCCATCTTTGGGCCAGAACGATGCAACAATTGGATCTTTCAAGATCACAACTGCAACTGAAGCTGGAAATGTTCAATCATTAACATTGAAGGTTGATAACGGCGCTGATCATAGTGACTATAAGATGTACACAGGTACAACTTTGGTTGCTACAGGAGAATATATCGGAAGCAAGCTTGTAGTCTTTGATTTTGATGAGGACTACAATATCGCTAAGGGTCAGAGTAAGACTTTTACAGTTACAGCAGATATCGGAGGAGAAGCAGCTGACACTGCTAAGGTTTACATGGACAATGCTATTGATGTTCAAGTAGAAGGTGCAGAATATTTCTACCCAATGGCAGCAACTATCACTGGATATGACGGTGGTACATGTGCTGGCGGAGGATCTGATGAGTGTAACTACTCAACAATCCAAGGTGGAGATGTAACATTTGCTCTATCTGGACCAAGTGCTGGTGATATCCGAACAAACAGTAATGACCAAGTTCTTCTTGAGTTTACATTTACAACTGTTCAGGATATCACTATCAAAGATCTTGATATTATCGTTGGTGCTGAAGATGATGGAAATAATAATCCATTCACTCCAGGCGATGATTCAGGAAATGATAGCGATGGTCTTATTAACACTGGTGCAGAAGGAAACATTTCTGACATCAAGCTTGTTAACGCAGATACAGGAGCAACAATCATGGGTCCATTGGAACTTGATTGTATTACTGTTGTCTGTGGAGCTGACGGAACAAACGATGGTGCACAAACAATTGATTTCACTGATGACTTTGAAATGAGCGCTGGTGAAACATTGAATATCCAAGTTGTTGTTGATGTTGATGACACAATCACAACCGGAACAGCTCTTGGAGCAACTCTAGATATCTCAGGATTTGTAGCTGAGGACACCAATGGTGACACTCTTACAAACGCAACTGATGTTGTGCCATCAGCTGATATTACAGGTTATGCACAAACAGCTCGAAGTGCTTCATTAACAATGTCTTTGGCTTCAACACCAACAGATTTCACAACTATTCATGGAATGACAGATGTGAATGTTGTTGATTTCAACCTTGTTGCTGGAGACTCTGGAGATGTTGAAATTACCAGCATCGCGTTCTCTGCCTATGGAGACGATGATGGTTCTGAAACATCCACAATCGGTGGAGCTTCAGGATATGATGTTAATGATTTCGTAAGTTCATGTTCAATCTACGACATTAACAATGCTCTTCTTGCCGGACCAAAATCACCAGCAAGCAATGGACAGACTATTACATTTAGTTCTGTAAATTGGACACTCGCAGCTGGCGCAACACAAAAAGTACAGCTCTACTGTAACTTTGCAAATCCATCTGATGCTGATAGCGATTACTTCTCATTTGATATCGCTGATGCTTCAGAGGATATTGTTGCCCAAGATGATGGAGGTTCAGATGTTGACCCACTTACCAGCGGAGGCGCAGCTGCTGACGCTCTAAACGGTGGAACAACATTAACAAGTGCTGTTATCGTAACAGTATCTCCAGCTGGATCAATCGCAGTTACTGCCGATTCTGGAACACCAAGCGCAGATTTCTTGTTGTCAAACACAACAGATAGTCATGTAGCTACATACAGAATCACAGCAACAAACGAAGCATTCCAGGTCAGCACCTTCACTGTTTCAGAAGAGCAGGGTGAGGACGACGATGTTAATGTTGACGATGTCACTCCAGGTTCATGTTTAACAACAACATGTAATGACTCTGGTTACGCAAACAACATTTCATTGGTTACAATTGAGTACCCACTTGAAAATGGCACAACTGGATCAAAGACTGCTACAATGAACGGAAATGAAGCCAAGTTTAGCTTGTCAACAGCTCCAATCTATGTAACTACAGATGATCCAGCTACAGTTGAAGTATTTGTTAATGTTCCTGTTATTGACCGAAACGCTGGCGGTTCTTCAACTTCTGGCGAAAAGGTTCGTATGGGATTCTTTATTGATGCAACCAATGATGATAACTTCCGAGCTGTCGGAGTTGGTTCAGGATCAACATTAGATGACGATGATGTAAGTGCTGTTGGAGACGACTTGCATTCAACAGACGGAATTGCAACATTCATTGTTAAGGAAACAACACCAACAATCAGCTTGAGTTCATCAAGCCCATCTGGAACAAAGGTTCCTGGTGACCAAGAAGTTTACCGCTTTAATGTTGCCGCATCTGCAAATGAAGATGTGATTATCCATGACTTTGTATGGAAACTCTCTTCAACAGATAACGAAACAACATTGTGGAATACATGGGATCCAGATGATGGAGTAACAGGAGATGATATCCAGACTTCAGACTTTGACTTGTACAACTTGACAACAACCGGAACAGGAACTGCTCTTGACGATGATGCCGAGTGGACATTCGTAGAAGGCGCAACAACAATCGATCTTGCACAAGATGCAAAGGTTGACTATGTTCAGTTGGAGTTTGATACAGACGCAGAGGCACTTGTAGTTCCAGCCGGAACCACATACACATTTGCTTTGTACTTTGACTCAGTGGGAGCTTCTTCAACAAACCATGACACTATTCAGTTCTCCCTTGTTGGAGCAACCGAGTTCTCAACATGGGTAAATCCAACAGTTACAATCGATGACCCAGCTATAACAATTGCAGATACCACACTTATCTTAAGTGCTGTAACTGGAATTACAGAAGGTGATCAGCTATGTCTTGCAGGTGCTAACACAACATGTGACGCAACTGAGGAAATCGTACTTGTTACAAGCGTAGACACACTAACCGTTACCTTGGTTCGTGGTTACCTTGGACGAAATATGACATTGCCAGTAACTACACAAAACATTCTTCGCCGACCTGATTCATTCTATTGGGAAGACGATGGAGTAGCTGGACTTACAGCTGCTCAGCAAGGATGGGGCGCATACCTAGTTGATAGCTTGCCTATCTCTGGTGGTGCAATCCAATTCTAATCTCGATTAGAAATCCTCAAATCTTGAGCAATCAAGTACCAAAACCCCGCTTCGGCGGGGTTTTGGTTTTGCGCAAATGGGGTCAGGTCTTTACTCGGAACACCTTTTATCAATTTGGGTGTTCCGAGTAAAGACCTGACCCCAACTTGGTTGCCATATCTTCTATAATCCGATAAAATATAGGCATAAATCACATATCTACTTATGAAAAAACTCCCACTTATTTTGGCAGCAATTGTGATAATTGTTGCTGGAGGATATTGGCTCTTTCAATCTACAAATCCGTACTATGGTCTTGTAACGCACATGGAGGTGCAATCAGACCCGGAGACTGTTACCACTTTACAACAACAGCTTGCACAATCTCTTTCATCAATTACTGCATCAAAAAAAGCTGATGAGCGTCCTGACCTTAATCTTTATGAGATTGCTGGAACTGACGCGTATTATCTTGGCGATTTGGTACAGGCTCGGGAAATTTATGAGGAATACTTTACTTACAATTCAATCAATCCAGCTGCTTGGAATACCTATGGAAACATTGTTTACATGATGGAAGATTGGGATAAAGCAGAAGAAGCATTTCGCACTGCGCTTGAACTTTCCCCAATGGAGGAGTTTTACCGGGATGTAATAAAGGTGATAGAGCGAGATGAAACACGCGGCTTAGAAGTTGAAGATCTTTTACTTGATTATATTGATACAATCGGACAAACTCAGTGGGTGATGGTGCAATTGGGAGAATATTATGCAGATCATGGTCAGTGTCAGAAGTCATTGGATCATTATAATGTTGCTCTTACTCTTGCTAAGAATGAAAGCGGACCAGTGGAGTCAATTGAACAAGATATGCAAGTGGTAGAAGACACTTGTATTGAAGAATAGTGTGAATAGGAGGAAACAAACAATTAAAACAATAATTTCCGCAGGATTGCTTTTATGTATGCTTCCTGCGGTTGTTTTTGCTCGGACGCCAAATGATACTGAGTATGACGAGCAATGGTATTTGGATATGATTGATGCTCCAGAGGCATGGGACATCAAAACAGGTGATGGTTCGGTTGTGATTGCTGTATTGGACACTGGCGTTGATCTTGATCATCCAGATCTTATGGACAATATTTGGGTAAATACAGGTGAGATTGCTGATAATAACATCGATGACGATGATAATGGATTTGTGGACGATGTTTATGGTTGGGATTTTATTGATAGTGACAATGATCCCACTCCAGACACATCGCGTGGGTCAGACCCTGACGCTGTATCACATGGCACAGTTATTTCAGGATTGATTGCTGCTGTTGGAAATAATCACGAAGGTCTAACTGGTGTTGTTTGGGATGCGCGCATTATGGCAGTGCGGATGTTGGATAAAACCGGATCAGGCAATTCAATGGACGCTCGAGAGGCGATTAATTATGCAGTGGAAAATGGTGCTGATGTTATTAATCTGAGTTTTTCAGGAAGCACTGATGATCCAGCTTTGCGCAAAGCTGTGATGAATGCCTTTAATCACGGAGTAGTTGTAGTTGCTGCGCTTGGTAATGAAGGAGTGAATATCAATAATAATCCAGTTTATCCTGCCTGCTACAATGATGGTGATGAGGATTGGGTGATTGGTGTTGCAGCCTCAGACGCGTCAGATCAACATTCTTTGTTTTCAAATTACGGCAGTTCTTGTGCAGATTTATCAGCGCCAGGGGAAGATATGTATGGATTGTTTTATTATGAACCATCAGCAGGGTATAGCACTTTATATGGTGATCACTGGTCTGGAACCTCAGTGGCCTCGCCGGTTGTGGCTGGCTCAGCTGCCTTGATTCTGGCCAAATATCCAACATTAAGTCCAACTGATATTCGGAATATATTAAAGCTTTCAGTTGACCCCATGAGTTTAAGTGGTAAATATCGTAACCAATTTGGTGCTGGTCGATTAAATGTTAATCAAGCGATTGTGCTGGCAGCTAGTTATGCATCAGCACAAGCACAACAAGATTTGCAGCCAGTATCAATTCCAGTGGAAGGGTATGCGTCAGGAGATTTGATAAAAAGCAATTCATTTTCCTCGGTTTATTATATTGACTCAGCTGGAAAGCGAAGAGTATTTTTAGACTCAAATGCATATTTTACTTGGTCAAATTCGTTCTCTGATATTAAAGTCATGAACGATGATGAGCTTGCCCAGTTTGATTTGGGAGGAGTTATGTTACCAAAAGCAGGAGTTGCACTGGTAAAAATTCAATCTGACAACAGTGTTTATATGTTAGCCAGCGGAGATGATGACCTTGTTCCGGTTTTGCGAAAAATAAACAGTGAAGAAATCGCTACTGAAATGTTTGGCAGTGATTGGGCAGATTATGTGATTGACATAGAACCAACATTTTTTACAAAGTTTGAACTAGGAGATCGAATCGATCAAGTATTTGAAGTAGATACAAGTCAGATGAAGACACGGCAGATGTTGGCAGAACTCGCAGAGTGACACATGCGGTTCCCCTCCAACTCCCCTTAATCACCTCTACAACTTCTAATCACATTCCCTATGCCTAATCAAGAAAAAAAGATTGCAATTGTTACTGGCGGTGCTGGATTTATCGGATCATTTTTGTGCGCCGAACTTCTAAAGTCAGATTACAAAGTTATTTGTATTGATGATTTTGCTACTGGAAGTGTTAATAATATCGATCCATTTTTAAGAGATGTAAATTTTCAGTTTTTACGTTTGAATATCAACGAACCATTTGATCTGGAAAGATTTACAGAGCTTGAACCATTCAAGATACCTTTTAAGGGCATTCAAGAGATTTATCATTTGGCAGTGCCAACTTCAATAAAAAACTTCAACACACTCAAAGAGAAAACATTGTTAACAAGTTCGGTTGGTACGCGTAACATTTTAGATCTGGCAGTGAAGTACAAAGCAAAAATTTTACTATCCTCAAGTTCTGTTGTTTACGGGCCACGCAAAGATGACATGAAATTTTTAAAAGAGAACGAGATTGGATGCGTTGATCACCTCACTCCACGGGCTTGTTATGATGAAGGTCGTCGTTTTGCGGAAACAATGTTTTACACATATGGCGAAGTTCACAAAATCGATTACAAGATTGCGCGCATTTTTCGAACTTATGGACCACGCATGCCGTTGTTTGATGGACAACAGATCCCTGATTTTGTTTTGCAAGCGCTTAATAATGAAAATGTTGTTATCAATGGCACAGAGGAATTTAAAACATCACTGGTGTATGTCACTGACATTGTTGACGGCATAAGACGCTTGATGGATTATGCCGGCGAAGAACGAGTAATGAACTTTGGCAGTGATCAAGATTTTAAACTAGTTAATGTTGCCCAAAAAATAATTGATTTAACATCCTCGACTTCGCATATTAGTTTTGCTGAGCAACTCGCATTTTTGTCTGAACTTGGTTTGCCGGATATAAGTTTGGCAAAAGAAAAACTTGGCTGGCTCCCGGTCGTTAGACTTGAGGACGGGTTGCAGAAAACTATTGAGTACATTCGGGCAAATAAAATTTTATTGACTGGGGAAGGTGAGCAGATGTAAAGTGCAGATATGAAGATTGTGGCCATTATTCCTGCATATAATGAAGGATCGCGCGTAGCAGAAGCTGTGCGCGATGCTTTGCTTTTTGTGGATGATGCCGTTGTTATTGACGATTGCTCGTCAGATAAAACTAGCGAGCAAGCATTTAAAGCTGGCGCTTTTGTTTTGCGTCATATTATAAATCGAGGGCAAGGGGCAGCGCTGCAAACAGGAACGGATTATGCGCTGGAGAATCTAAATGCAGACATAGTTGTTCATTTTGACGCTGACGGACAAATGCAAGGAAAAGATATTCCTAAAATGATAAAACCGATTCTTGATAATCAAGCTGATGTTGTTTTAGGGTCAAGATTTCTATCTGGAAAATTACAGATGCCATTGTCGCGTAAAATAATTTTAAAACTTGGAATTGTATTTACTTTGATAATTTCAGGAATCAAATTATCAGACACTCACTGTGGATTCCGTGCGCTTTCCCGAAAAGCTGCGCGTGAAATTAAAATTACTCGCGACCGCATGGCACACGCATCGGAAATTCTTGATTTGATCAAAGTAAAAAAAATGCGTTTTGTTGAGTGCGCAGTTGAAATTAAATATTCAAAAGAGTCGCTGGCCAAAGGTCAGTCTTCTTGGGGAGCGTTTATAATTGTAAAAGATTTGTTAAAGAGTAAATTTCTTGACATATGATATTTCAAATTCTGCTTATTGCTTTTGCCGCCTTTGCGTTGGCTATTACTTTCCGCCAATATCGAGCACGCAAAGTTAGTTTGTATTGGTTTATTGTTTGGGCGATTTTGTGGTTAGTAGTGATCGCTGTTGCGCTTTTGCCTCAAGCAACTGATCCAGTCGCGCAATTGGTTGGTGTCCAGCGCGGGGCCGATCTCCTTGTTTACATAGCCATTGTTGTTTTGGCTTATGGATTGTATAAGGTGTTAGTTCGTTTAGAAAAAGTGCAAAAAGAAATTTCTGATGTTGTTCGTCAGGTGGGAATTAATCGAGTAGAAAAACCAAAAGACCATGAATAAACCAAAAGTTGCCATAATATATTTATGTCACAATGATCTTAGGTATGTACCTGAGGTTGTTGAATCTTGGAGTAATCAGACTTATCCACAGGATAGGATTTCGATTATAATGATCCCAAATGGGGCAAAGGACGGAGTGCAGGATTTAATAAAAACAAAGGTTTTACCGCGATCCGGGCAAGATCTTCCAGAAGTCGTGTTAATTGATAATGGTGTTAATCTTGGTTTTTCTGGGGGTAATAATTTGGGAATTAAATGGGCAATTAATCACGGCTGTGATTATGTGTTTTTAAATAATGGTGATTTAAAACTTGATGCTTGTGCTATTAAAGAGCTGGTCAATGTTATGGAGTCAGATATAAATATCGGCTCGGCTCAAGCTTTTGTAAGATTTTGGCAAGAGCCGGAGAAGGTTAATGTGACTGGTGGGATGATGCATGTGGCTGGATTTGGTTACGCGCGAGATAATGGGAAATTATTTTCTCAAGTAAATTATCAAAACAAAGCAGAGATATTTTATGCTTCTGGTGCGGCTGTGATTTATCGAGTTTCCGTATTTAAGAAAGTTGGATTATTAGAAGAAGGTTTTTTCATGTATCACGAAGACCTAGAATTTGGCTTGCGATTGCGTTTTGCCGGATATAAAAATGTTATTGCCACCAAAGCAAATGTTTTTCATGATTATTCGTTTTCGCGAAATCCAAAAAAGTTTCAATGGATGGAAACATATCGGGCAGTGGTATTGTTTTCTTATTTAAAATGGCAAAGTTTTCTTATCCTGTTACCGATTTTAAATTTAATTGAGTGTGGAGTTTGGATTTTAGCTTTCAAAGGCGGATGGATAAAAAGTAAGTTTAAAGCTGATTTAGAATTTTTTAAACCAAGAACATGGAAATTAATGTGGAAGATTCGTCGACGATCAAATCATTTGCGTGTGATTTTAGATAAAGATTGGATGAAATTATTATCAAGTTCAATTGCGGATCAAGAAGTTGATTCATTGGCAACCCGAATCGGTAATCAAGTTATAACATGGATTTGGAAAAGATTATTACCAATAATAAAGTGGTGATATGAAAATCGCACAGGTTACTCCAGTCTATCCACCGCGCATTGGTGGAATCGGAAATGTGGCGCAGGAATATGCGCAGGCTTTGGTGCATGATCATTTCGATGTGACTGTTTTTACCCCACAGTATAAAGCAGATGAAGCCGGCTCAGACAATCAGATACTTAATCGCATCACACCTTTATATCAATGGGGAAATGCTGCGTTTATTCCGCAATTGATTTGGAAATTGCGAAAATTTGATCTTATTCATTTACATTATCCTTTTTACGGTGGAGCAGAAAGCGTGGCGCTGGCTGCTTTGATTTGGAGAAAGCCACTGATTATTACTTATCACATGAAAACGGTTGCCACAGGTTGGCAAGAATGGATATTTCGAATTTATCGATTATTGGCCGAACCAATTATTTTTGCCTTGGCCAAAATGATCTGTGTGAGTTCTTTAGATTATGCAGATTCTGTTAATTTAACATCAAAAAAATTAATTGAACTGCCATTCTCAGTTGATGTAGATAGATTTGTTCCAGGTGATGGGCAAGATATTCGACAGGAGCTTGGAATTGATCATCAGGCAAAGGTTATTATTTTTGTGGGTGGACTTGATGACGCACATTATTTTAAAGGCGTTGATGTGCTAATAGAATCATGTTCCGGGCTGATAACTGATGTTGATTGGCATTTAATAATAATTGGTGATGGAAATAAAAAGAAAGCATATCAAGAATTAGCTGCGAAAAAAAACATCAAAGATAGAACACACTTTGTGGGTCGGGTTGGTCATGACGATCTTCCAAAATATTATCAGGCGTCAGATTTTCACATTTTGCCAGCAATTAATTGCTGTGAAGCGTTTGGACTGGTAACATTGGAAGCAGCTTCGTCAGGACTGCCGTCAATCGTTTCCAACTTGCCTGGCGTTCGCACTCTTGTTTCTTTGGGTGAGACTGGATTTATTATTAAACCAGCCAATGCAAAGGATTTATCTGGGGCAATTACAAAATTATTAGTAGACGATAACCTGAGATTTAAATTTGGACGGTCAGCTCGTCTCAGAGTAGAAAATCAATTTGCCAAAACAGCGATTTACAAAAAATTGAAAGAAATCTACCAAAGCGTTAGGATAATTAGATAATATGAAGATTGGAATCATTTCAAATTTATATCCGCCCTACCAGCGTGGCGGCGCTGAGCATGTAGTTGTGCGGACAGTTGAATCGCTCATGGATAAAGGGCAAGATATTTTTGTTATTACTGGAAAGCCCATTAGCCAGCGGGGTACCTTGGAAAAAGACACAGACGCGACAGAAAGAATCTATCGATTTTCTCCTCGTAATTTGTATTTCACATTATATGATTACAAGAATATTTGGCTTGTTCGTTTACTGTGGCATATTATTGATACAATTATTTCTTTTGAAACAACTGAGATTGAAAAGGTTCTTTTTCGTGAAAAGCCTAACGCTGTCATCACCCATAATTTAAAGGGTATAGGATTACGGACATCGCGACTTATTCAATATATGGGTATTCCTCATATCCATGTTATGCATGATCTTCAGCTTATTTATCCTTCAGGACTTTTGATTCATGGCAAGGAACATGAATCAGCCATTTTTAAACCTGCTTATGCTGTTTATCGGTTTTTTACTCGGCGAGCATTTGGAAAACCAGATTGCGTAATTTTTCCATCAAAATTTTTACTGGAAAAATATCAGGAGTTTAAATTTTTAAAAGGAGTAAAATCAATTGTGATACCAAATCCTGCTCCGACTTTTAATGTTGAAATTCGTACTGAAAGAATGCCCGGTTCATTGAGATTATTATTTGTTGGTCAATTGGAAAGACATAAAGGAATAAGGTTGTTAATTAAAGCATTTAAAAAACTTAAATTTGATGCGTTCTTAAACATTGCCGGAGAGGGAACTGAGCGGGCCTATGTTGAGCGAGAAGCAAAAGCGAATAAACCAATCACTGATTTAGGATTTGTTTCCATGGAACAATTAATTGATTGCTTAAAATCAGCTGACGCCCTTATTGTTCCTTCTTTATGCTATGAAAATTCACCAACTGTTATTTACGAAGCATTAAGCGCAGGGGTGCCAGTGATAGCCTCAGATATTGGTGGAGTTGGCGAGTTGATGGATGACGGGAAAAATGGATTCTTATTTGAGCCAGGCAATGCTGATGATTTAGTTAAGAAAATAGTGCTTATGAATGAGCAAAAAGAAGAATTTGGCAAGCGAGCGCAAGAAATTAAAGCAACCATCGATCCTTACAGTTTAGAGTCATATACAGCCAAGCTTTTAGAGTTGATTGGGGAGATCAAAGAGGGTTAGGGCAGGGTTCTGCTATCTTTCAAAAACAAACACTGTCACAGCCCCATCTCCTAGCGCAAACCAATCTATAGATTGGTTTTTTGCGTGTTCGATAATTCGCTCTGAGTCCCACCAATAATTATTGATTGCAAAAAATCCAAGTTTTACTCCGGCTAAGTCCATGGCTTCATTCATAACTTCGGCTGTTGGTTCGTTGTCCGTCATTTCCAGATATAGATTATATAGTTCGCCACCGGTTGGGATTGGATAATAGAAAATATCATCATGATAGTAATGAGCAAAACCAAATGCCTCCAATGCAGCTGATGATGTTGCTTGATTGGCAAGCACGATGTAAGGCGTATCTTTAGCGTAATTTTCAATTGCATAGATTGCGTCAACATCAGCTTGACTGACATTAAATCCAGCGGAGCGAGCATAATTGTCATGTCTAGGATATGCTCCATAGACCAGGGCAGTGGCCATTAAAGAAAGTAGCAAGATAAAACTTAATTGCAGTGCTTGCGGTTTTGTTGTCAGTCGCGCCCAAAGCTCACAAAGGGCAATGCCAACATAAGGGATTAAAAAGATTACAGCCATTGTTAGCAATCGGTCAGCATAGTTTGTTCGTTCGTATTCAATAAGAAATTCAAATTGCAAAGTCAGAGTCAAAATTAAATAGCTGATAAGCGATGCTATGGCAGCATAAAGTCCAACATAGACTCCACGCGGTAGCTTTTCTTTTACAGCAAAGATGATACCAACAATCGAAAGTGCGATGATTATCCAAAGATAATTATCAATTACTAAATATAAGCCATCGAGCCAAGAATTGTATTGATTGCTAAAGAAGCCGGTAAGTTGGAGTTGGTTCCAGGCAAGATTTGTTAGTGAGAATTCAATATTTAAGTTTGATCCAAGTGATTGCCAAACAAAAATTATTGGCAAGGAAACAGTAGCTAGAATTGAAGCGATTAATAAAAGAATTATTTCCGTGGTTTTACTAATACTTATTTGACTAATAAAGACAAGTACAAAAAAGAATCCAGATGGAATGCCTGCTAAAGGATGGGTGATAAGAATTGCTAGGGTTAGCAGACCCAAGAATCCAAGATAAATTTTGTCTTCTATTTTATTAAGTAATAATGGTATTGATAATATTACTAAGCAAGTGGCTAGAATATAAGCAATAGATTGGGGCGTGGTGCTAATAAAAATCCCCAAGGGAAGCAATAGTAATGAAACAAGTAGTAGACGCCAGTTTTGTCCTAGTATTTTGATGCTGGTATAGGCGCTCCAAGGAATTAGTAAGGCTGCCCCAATCGGAACAAGCAAACTATCCATGAGCTTTAGTGGTAGTGCAAAAATTAGCATGCCAATTAGTTCTAGAGCATATTGTCCAATGTAATAGAACGGCTTTGGTGTGATTGTCCCAAATTGGGTAATGTGTTCAACAGTTGCTCGATGGATAAATGGATCAAATCCATATCCAAGTGAATAAATGGTCACAGCCATTGTCAAAGAGCTGGCAAAAATTAAAACCAGAAGAAAAGTTGAGATTTTTGAAACAGTTTTTGTAATCAGTGTAATTGCAGAAATAATTGCAATTAATAAAGGTAGAAGGATTTTTGGGTCAACCACCAGCCATGGTGAGCGAATTGATTGAGTAATTTCAATTGGCCAAAGTGTTGACCACCAAGCAAACAAACAAATAAGAACAGTAGCTATTAATATAACTGCGTACTTTGTGATAGATTCTTTAGACTTCGAACTTGGTTTTCGTGCGACCAAGGTAGCGATTGCCAAAATAATAACAAGTAATATACCCAAGTTTAACTGGGTTACTGATCCAAAATAATAAATTGCACTGCCGCCAAGCATCAGGATTGCCGAGCTGGTTAATAAACCAATTATTAGCTGTTGCGCAGAGTCACCAGTTGGAAAAAATCTTGATCCGAAAAGTCGAGAAATTGCCCAGAGAAATCCAATTCCACAAATTATTCCCAATACCGGATTTGATGTTGCAATTAAGTTAGCCCAGGCAAGGATAAGAAAAGTCATTCCTAGCATGGTTGGTCGTATTGGTGTCATATTCTGGCGAATTTTCGCTTATTACGCTATTATTATAGCATCAAATCTATGCGTGACCCTGAAAAGCTATATCCACATGATTATTTAATGAAACCAATCATTAAACTGATTCCGGATGCTTTTAGACCAAACCATTTTACCATTGCTCGCATGGTAATGACACCGGTGGTTCTTTTACTTCTATTTTTTGAACAATACGATATTGGTGTGCCATTTTTTATCTTTGTCGCTTTTACAGATGCTATTGATGGTTCCTTGGCGCGTTGGCGTCAGCAAATTACAGATTGGGGCACTTTTTATGATCCAGTTGCTGACAAACTGCTTATTGGTTCTGTTATTTTATTAATCCTATTACAACATGTTAATCCGATTCTGGGTTACATGATAGTTTTGATTGAGTGCTTGATGATTATCGGAGGCTGGTATAAGAGACGACAAGGACACAAAGTGCAGGCAAATATTTGGGGAAAAATAAAGATGATATTACAGTTTGCTGGAATCATGATGCTATTAATGGCGCTGTGGTTTGGACTTGATTTGTTTATCCCTATTTCATACGGCACCCTAATTCTTGGGCTGATTTTTGCCATAGTTGCTTTGCTAACTTATAGTTTGTGATATGCGCAGAATAACAGTTTTAAGAAGTTTGGCATTATTGCTCTTTTTTTTCTCTGTTACATTTTTTGCATATTCTCAATCTGAAATGATTTTTAATTCTCCTGATGAGAATGCAAACGCTGTTTTTGCTTTACAGTTTGCTCAAGATCAAACTTTAGCAATTCAATCACAATATCAAGGTATTTCATGGACCAATTTAGTCCATCCAAGGAGCATGATTGTTGTGTCTCGTTTCCCCTCCTTTTTTAAGGAGTGGTTAGCTGTGCCGCTCCGAAGCTCTGCAGAGCGAAGGGCGGGGGTGGTTACAGATAGCATCCAATACATAGTTCCAGTCAGTTTCCTTGGACTATCTGTATTATCTGGTTTATTTGCGTTTATCTTTGGATCTTGGAGTATTTCGCTAGTCACTCCATTGTTGGCTGTTCTGGCAATATTTGCTTGGAAACAAATTTTATATCGATTAACTGAGAATGAAAGATTGTCGGATTTTGGCGCATTGTTGCTCATGATTCATCCAGCTTTTTGGTATTACACAGGCAGAACAATGATGCACAATGTTGGTTTTGTTGCACTTTTGTTACTAGCTTTGTATTTCATTGTTTGTCAGCCAATAAAAGCAAATTGGCAGAAAACTGTTATATTAGATGAGTTTTTGGCAGGGCTGATGCTTGGGTTGGCGATTTCTTTTCGAGCATCAGAAGCTGTTTGGGTCGGAGTTTTAGTTGTGGGATTTTTATTTTGGCAACGAAAAGAGCTTGTTTTAAAGAATGTTTTTGTTTTTCTAATTTCAGCAGTCTTGATTCTATTGCCATTTTTGGCATTGAATAAGGTTTTATACGGTTCAATGCTAGAGACTGGATATACAGTCGCAGATCAGAGTCAGACTGAAGCCCCCCTCCTTCCCAAGGAGGAGTCGGGGGTGGTTGCCTATCAAGACTCAAATATTGATAAATCTTGGCCTGCGCCTTTAAATGTACTATTCCCGTTTGGTATTCATGAGATGAATATTTTGCGCAATGTTTGGCAGTATGGATTTCTGCTATATCCATGGATGAGCATACTTTCAATTCTTGGAATAATTTTTGTGTTCAAGGATAAAGGATGGCGACCTTTGCTTATTATCACTTTTGGTCTTAGCATTTGGCTGGCATTTGTTTATGGAAGCTGGAAATTCACTGACAACCCTGATGCTTCAATTTTGACTTTAGGGAACTCCTATGTGCGTTATTGGCTGCCATTATTTGTTCTTGGTTCATTATTTGCCGGCATTGCCGTTGATAAGATCGGAGCATGGTTAAAAAGAAGGGATTTTCCTTTTGCTGACTTTGGCCCTTGGTTGATTATCTTTTTAGTTTTTCTTTTTTCAGTTCGGTTAGTGATCTGGGGAAATGATGGATTTATTCAAACTCATGATAATCTTGAATCTTTCACTGAAAAAAAGCAGATCGTTTTAGAACAGACACCGCCAGACTGCATAATTATTGTTGACATGGCTGACAAGTATATATTCCCAGATAGATCTGTGATCACTCCATTGCGTGATGAAAATGTCTATCAGGCCATTCCTGAGATACTTGATCAAACATCAATGTTTTACTTCGGAATTACGCTTCCCAAGACAGATATTGAACATTTGCAATCAGTGGTTTTTGCGGAAAACGATATTCAATTCCGTAAGATTGCAACCGTTGGGGATGAGTCTTTGTACGCAATCATTAAAAACTAATTTATATAAATGCGAAATCGTATCATACAATTATTCATCATTTTATCCCCAGTTATAATTTTGATTGTCTTGCTTTGGATTGATTTGTGTCCGTCAGGAATCAAAGAAATTACTTTTGAAATGGGTGATAGTTCACCCTATGTTTTCAATCTCCTACCATCTCAAAGAGTTTCAGAAATCCAATCGTCTGACTCGGGAGATCCATATGTCACGATTATTGATGAACCAACTTACTTTAGCGTGGCGCTTCCTCATACAAGTTTTGACAGGGTTGAAGTTGAGCTTGTGTTTGATCCAAAGGATCAGCCAGTGGTTGAACTTGGAGGACTGGCAGATATATATTCTGAAAGCTATCAGCTTGAGCCATTATTCAATTCTGAGCTTGAACAACAAAGTTGGTCAGAGGTTTCAGACGGTCAAACTCGACTCCTGCAACATGAACACAATTTTGATTCAGTCCAAGAATTTCTTGAGAATCTTCCAGATCAAAGCCAGATTGCAACTTATCATTATGATTTTGAAGAGCCGTATCGAATAAGTAATTATCAGTTATCAAAAACAGTTAAAACAATCGGTGTTTCTTTGCGTGGTTATCATAAGTATCTGACCTATCTAAAAAACGAGCCTTTTTACCTCGCAGTTGATTATATGGACATGAATCGGACAACTGGGGCAGATGATGCTGTTATTCGGGTTAGAAATGAAGAAGATGAGGTAATGTTTGAATATTTTATCAAAGACGATGGCGACACGATTGAAGATCAAATAAGTTCAGATGGCACTGCCATAATCGGTCAATCAAATTGGCCAGAGGGGGTTTATTCAGTCGAGCTTTCCGGAACTAGTGATATTTTCTGGCGTTCACTGGAAACAACTCAACAATACATGACATTTGTTGGCAAGATTTACATCGCTGATGATATTGGATATTTATCAAATCCACGAGCCACAGAGTTTTATACTGATGCCAAACATTTAGCGTTTGAAACAACCCATGCTGATTCTGTGCAAACAGTTCGAGTTGACGGTGATATGATTGGCATTGCCCAAAGTCATGAAAAATATACTTATACAGTTGAAAACGCCGGAGTTGTTTATGGTTACTCCTCAGTTGGTGACTTGAAAATTAGTGGAGACGGAAAGTTTGCTTTTGCACAAAGTATGTTTTTTAATCCAGATCCAGTTGAGTTAAATGTATATTCTGACATTAATTCATTGGGAGTTGATTATATTCTCACTAGTTATAACCTCAATAATCAAGCAGGAGATTGGCTAGCTTCATTAGGAAGTTTCGATCTTGGTTCATTGGCTGTGATCGATGATACTGTTAAGTTCACTCTTTCGACTCCCGGGTTGTCCGAATTTGGTGGGGAAGTTGATGTTCATTCAATCACAGTTAGGTTCCTCAAAGATTCAATGACCTGGCGCGAGATTTTGTCTGGGTTAAGAGATTTATTACCGTTTGGATTATGAAAGATGTAATTGCTAAAACAGGATTTTTAGTGAGCGTAATTAGTTATGGGTTCTTTTTGTTGTGCGAGTATCTTAGGCCTGGGTTTGTTAGTTATGTATTTTCAGTTCATTTGATTTTAATTCCAGCCATTGTTTTTGGGATTTGGTGGGCGCAGGTTGCCATAGAGCGAAAGGGTAGATCTTTGATGTGGATTGTTTTTAAGATTTTTGTCGGACTATTGCTCATGATCATTCTCTGGCGCGAAGGAACAACATTTGGAGATTTCAGAATTTTTATTTCCTTGATCGGACTTGCGCTGCCGTTTGTCTTATTAAAAGCCGATAATTAGCGCACCCCTCCTTCCCAAGGAGGGGGTAGGGGTGGTTGCCTATTATATGAAAGTTTTTAATCAGAGAATTCAAAAAAGTAAACGAAGCCAATTAAGGTCTGATTGTTCAAAAGCAGAGCAGATTCTCTGGAGATATTTGAGCAGATCACAATTAGGAGTAAAGTTCCGTCGGCAACATGGTATAGGAGTATATATAGCCGATTTTTATTGCCCTGAGAAGAAATTGGTTATCGAAGTGGATGGTGATTCGCACTATCAAGAGAGTGGAAAATTGCATGACCGAATAAGAGATAATTTTTTTGTGGAACAAGGCTTAATAATACTTCGCTTCATTAATAATTAGATATATGAAGATTTGGAATCAGTTTTGAATAAAGTCAAAAAAGCGCTACAATAAGTGGGCAACCCCCTCTACCTCCCCCTTGGGAAGGGGGAGTGTGAACTCGGATCCATTAACCTTAATATAATCATATGAATGATTGTCTATTTTGTAAAATTATCAAAGGTGAGATTCCTTGTCATAAGGTTTATGAGGATAATTTGACTTTTGCTTTTTTGGACATTGGACCAGTTAGCAAAGGACATACTTTGATAGTGCCAAAGCAACATGCAGATATAATGCAAGCAGGATCGCTTGATGACGCGCTAGCAATCATGACCACGACTTATCAGATCGCTCCAGCAATTCTAAAGGCGCTGGGAGCTACAGGCTATAATTTAGGAATGAACCACGGAGAAGATGCCGGGCAGGATGTGTTTCATACTCATCTTCATTTCATGCCTCGTTATGAAGGTGACGCCCGGACTTTTATTAAACAAAAACCATCTCAAGAAGAGTTGGCGCAAGTGGCTCAATTAATTCGCCAAGAACTTTAAAATATGTCATTAGAAAGATGGAAGAAAGTTTCGCAAGAGACTGTGGCGCAAAGTAAATGGTCAAGTTACGAACACGCTGTGTTTGATCTACAAAATGGCAATCAAGCAGATTATTATTTTTTGAAAGTTCCAGACTCAGTGGTGATTATTGGTATTGATGAAGAGGGCAGTATGCCCATGGTTAAGCAATATCGATGTTTGAGTGATGAGTTTACCCTTGAGTTTCCCAACGGTGGAGTTGGTGAAGGGCAAACTTTAGAGCAGGCAGCTGCAGAAGAATTTGCTCAGGAAGCACAAATGAAAGCAAGCACCATGGAGAAGATTGGATTTTTCCATCCTAGCAATGGTAGGGTGCAGGAAACTGTTTGGGTGTTTGTGGCCTATGGATTAGCCACAACATTTGCTCGTAAAGATCCAACCGAAGAGTTTGAACAACTTTCTTGTACAGCTGAGATGTTTGAAGATATGGTGGCTGGAGGAGAAATAACCGATGGATCAATGTTAGCCGGCTGGCAATTGGCAAAACCTCGAGTTTTGGAGATTATTGAGCAAGGATTGCATCTCAAGTAAAAAGAATGTAAAGTAAAAGGTACTATGAAAGTATTAGTCACAGGAGGGTGTGGATTTATTGGATCGCACTTTATTCGTGTGATCTTTGCTGAACGGCCTGATTGGCAAGTTATCAATTTGGATGCCCTTACCTATGCTGGTAATCTAGCAAATACCTTGGATATCCAGACTCATCCTCGATACCGGTTTGTCTACGGTTCAATCACAGACAAAGATTTGGTAAATACTTTAGTTTCAGAGGTTGATGCTGTTATAAACTTTGCGGCAGAAACTCATGTTGATCGATCGCTCATGGATAATGAGCCTTTTATTTTAACCAACATTTTAGGAGTACAAAGACTAATTGATGCTTGTGTAAGACACGGCAAGCGTTTTCATCATGTTAGTACTGACGAAGTTTTTGGTTCGCTTGGTCCAGATGATCCAAAGTTCCATGAAGCTACTCCCTACGATCCTCGTAATCCATATAGTGCCACCAAAGCCGCTTCAGATCATCTTGTGCGCGCCGCAGTTCATTCTCATGCTTTGCGCGGAACAATCTCAAACTGCACCAATAACTATGGTCCCTATTTATATCCTGAGAAGTTTTTGGCCATTGCTATTACTAACCTCATGGAAAACCGTCCAATCAGTGTGCAGGGTGATGGTCGACAAATCCGTGACTGGATTACTGCCCGTGATCATGCGCTTGGTATATTGGCTATTATTGAACGAGGTCAAATTGGTCACACATACATGATGGGCGGAGACGCTGAACTTAGCATTGCCCAAACTGCCAGGGCAGTTATCAAAGCTATGGGCGCGCACGAAGAAATGCTAAAGTTTACCCAAGATCGACCAGGGCAGGACCGTCGTTATGCAATCAATTATTCTAAAATAAGCACAGAGCTTAACTGGAAGCCGCAAGTTACTTTTGAACAAGGTCTTGAGCAAATGATCCGTTGGTATCAGGAAAATGAGTCATGGTGGAAGCCAATCAAACAAAGCTCAGGCTACCGAAAATGGTACGAAGAAAATGTTGGTAGATTGACTTGATAATAAACTGTCTCAAACCCGGTTCCCCTCCTTTTTAAGGAGGGGTTAGGGGAGGTTATTTTATAAAGTGGAAGCTATATTAACCCCCTCCTACTCCCCCTTACTAAGGGGGAGAGACCGAGTCTCGATTTTCCCTCCTTTCTTAATCTATTTCCCCCCATGAAAACAATAAAAACCACAATTCCAGATTTAATAATCATTGAGCCAGAAGTTCATGGTGATGATCGGGGTTTTTTCTTTGAGTCTTATAACAAGGATAAGTTTGATGCGTTGGGATTGAATACAATCTTTGTTCAAGACAATCATTCCAAATCAGCTAAAGGTGTTCTTCGTGGTCTTCACTTTCAACAAGATCCAAAGCCAATGGCCAAACTTGTTCGCTGTACTTGCGGACGACTTTGGGATGTGGCTGTAGATTTGCGAGCTGGTTCACCTACTTACAAACAATGGTTTGGACTTGAGCTTTCTGAAGAAAACAAAAAAATGATTTTTGTGCCAGAAGGTTTTGCTCATGGCTTTTATGCATTTACTGATTGCGAACTTCAATACAAAGTTTCCAATACTTTTAACTCAGATCTCGATGCCGGCATTGCTTGGAATGATCCGGAAATAAATATTAAGTGGCCCCTCGATGGCGATCCAATTTTATCAACCCGCGACTCACAGGCCATGACCTTGGCGGAGTTTTTGAAAAAAAGGTTCTAAATGGTCACTAACCTTTACCACTTTTATGAAAACAATGATCACAGGTTCACAAGGAATGCTTGGCCAATACTTGGTTGAGGTTTTTGAATCTGCTGGTCATAAGGTTATTTCAGCTACTCGAAAAGATCTTGATATCACAGACATAGAATCAGTTTTGAGCTTTGTTCAAGACAAGAAACCAGAGGTGATTATCAATGCCGCTGCTTACAATCTTGTCGATAAAGTTGAAGAGCCAGAGATCTTTGAGTTGGCCATGAAGATCAATGCCAAAGGACCAGAGAATCTTGCCAAGGCCGCTCAGATTGTCCACGCTAGGTTTGTGCATTTTAGTACTGACTATGTTTTTGATGGGGAAAAAGGGGATTATTATCAAGAGGATGACACTCCAAATCCAATTTCAAAATACGGTGAAACAAAGCTTGAAGGGGAAAGATTGGCTTTGCAAGCTTGTGATAAAACCTTTATTTGTCGAGTTGTTAAACTGTTTGGTAATCAGGCTACAGGGGAGAGTGGCAAAGAAGGCTTTATCGACATCATGCTTCGTTTAAACCGTGATTTGCCAGACTTAAAGATCGCTGACGATGAATATGGTTTACCAACCTACGCTTTGGACGCAGCTCGCGCCGTACTGGAGTTAATGGAAAAAGACTATTGTCCTGGCATCTATCACCTAGTTAACGAAGGTGAGCCTGTCAGTGTTTACGGATTTGCCAAAGAAGTTTTTGAAGCCATGGGAATCACAGAAAACTATCGACCATGCCCAAGAAGTGATTTTCCCCGACTGGCAAAATGTCCACACTACTCGCCACTAGCAAACACAAAGTTCCCAAAACTCCGCCCCCGCACCGAAGCACTAGCAGAGTTCTTATCTAACCACCCCTCCTTCCCAAGGAGGGGTTAGGGGTGGTTGCCTATCACGCGATCCCCGCACCTCGGTCTCCCCTCCTTCCCAAGGAGGGGTGGGGGGGGTGGTTGCCTATCAAGTTCTATAACCTAAACGCACAGAACCCCCGATACTCAGCTGAGCTGTCGGGGGTTCAAGGATTGGGCGACGGTCGAGGCTAGAGGCCTCGGATGTCGTCGCAGGAGTTGTTGCCCGGCGCCTGGTAGACGCCGTTGTTGGCCTGGTAGATGCAGACGCCGCCGTGCGTCCAGACCAGGGGGTCGTTGGACACGGTGATGTCGAGCACCGACCGGTCGTTGCGGGTGAAGGCGCAGAGCCAGTCTCCTTCGCCGGCCCGGTCGTCGATGTAGGCGACGAACCAGGTGTTGGCGGGGGTGGCCTCGCCGTTGTACCAGTACTGCCAGGCGAAGTCCAGCACCCGGCCGTTGTGGTCGCGGCACTGGAAGGACATCTCCTCACCCATCCAGGGGAAGGACAGGGCGCCAGCGTTCACCCAGAGCTCCGTCGGGTAGCTGGCGATGGGGCCGACGATCTCGTCGGAGTCGTAGCCGTCGACCAGGCCATCGCTGTCCATGTCGTCGGACGACATGGACGGGACGTAGGTCTCCTCGCCGTTCTGGTTTCCGGACAGATCCGTGCAGGCCGAGGCCAGCAGGATGGTGATCAGACACATCAGGTTGCGCATGGCGCCTCCTTGGCGGGGTCTCCGCCTTTGGGGGTGATGCCCGCTCCGCCCCGCAAAGGGGATTGAGGGACGGGCACGGGCCGGTTTCGGGAATCGGAACTCGGCTTGTATAATATCTTCACGATTTTGTGCAGATATTGTAAAAGCCGAGTTTTTTCCTTTTTGGCTCAGGCTCCCCTCCTTTCCCAAGGAGGAATTGCGATAGTCCTCCGTAGCCTTGTGCGAAGGAGGAGGGGTGGTTGTTGAGGCTTCCGCTTCTTTGATAATGAACGCTGAACCTTAGCCCATTTTGCCAGATTTGTCAATAGATGATGTGCAAAAGACCCCCTTACTAAGGGGGAGAGACCGAGTCTCGATTCCCCTCCTTCCCAAGGAGGGGTGTGGGGTGGTTGCCTATCAAAACCTCAAAAACCAGCCAAAAATGGCTGGTTTTAGTGCATTTTACAACCCAACCCCTTGACAAAACCCCTATTTTGTGATATCCTGCTCTGTTGACATGTTGGTTCAATCCCGACTGTCACACCTTCAAAAAACGGCCGAAAGGCCTTCCACCCCCCGGCTCGAAAGGGCCAAAATCGGAGAAAGAAAATGCGGTATTTCCTGATCACCATGATCGCAGCCCTCGTCGGCTGCACCGACCTGTCCCAGCCCCGCGACCGCGACGACGTCGACACCGGCTACGTCGCCGACGACGGCGATCGTGACCTCAACCCCGGCGACGGGGAAGAGGACGCGGACACCGACGCCGATGCCGACAGCGACACCGACGCGGATGCCGACGCGGACGCCGATGCGGACGCGGACGCCGACGCCGATGCGGATGCGGACGCGGACGCCGATGCCGACGCCGATGCCGACGCCGATGCCGACGCCGATGCCGACGCCGACACTTGGTACCTCGGGTACTGGGGTGTCCAGTCGCATGACGCGATGTCCCTCTGGGTCATCGCCTACGACGCCGGTGACAACGCTGTCTGCTCCTCCTGGGGCAACGGCAACGCCGTCGGCACCGCGACCAACGCGGCGTGGGTCGAGGGCGAGTTCGACTGCGACAGCGAGTTCTACTCGCTGAAGCTCAACGTCGAGCGGGTGGACGACGGTGCGTACTCGTACGCCTCGTCGAACCTGGACGGGACCAGTTGCGGGCTGGCCGGTCAGTTCTACTTCTCGGACGAGACCATCGACACCACCACCGACGGCCTGTCCGGCGTCCAGTCGCTCGGCTGGAGCACCGGCACCTCCGCCACCACCCCCGAGGAGGGCTGCGACGCCTGGTACTACTTCATGTAGACGGCGGCCTCTCTCAACCCCCTTCCGTCACCCCCAAGACTTCGGTCATGGGGGTGTTCGCTTTTGACGGCTTTTTATATATTTGTATTCCATATGCCGTCATTCCGAGCGACCGAGCGTTTACGCGAGGAGTCGAGGAGTGCATTTCCCATCTCTCGACTTCTTTTTCCCCATCTCGAGGAGCAGAGCGACGAGAGATCTTCTCGAGAAGACTTCTCTCTTCGTTCGAAGTGGGGAATGAGTCTTGTCCTATCTCGACTTCTATTTCCCATCCCGAGGAGCAGAGCGACGATAGATTTCATCGAGAAGACTTCTCTCTTCGTTCGAAGTGGGGAATAAGTCTCTCCATCTCGACGCCTAGCCCAACTTCGTATCAAACTTCGATGGGCCCTTCGTAACTTTAGTGAAGAAGGGGAGAGATCTTTTCGAATTTGATCGAACTGAGAAGTGGGGGGTTGGCCTCCTCGACAATCACCCTTTTTCCAAGTAAACTAAACTTACTATGCATGTATATGTGCACATTATTGCCTGGAATGAGCGAGATTATTTGCCTGCTCTTTTGGATTCTTTGGCTCAACAAACTTACAAAAACTTTACTATTCGGCTGTTGGATAATGGTAGTACTGATGAGACCTATGATTATATTTCCCATCATTGTCCAAAGAATTTGATAGTTCGCAATAAGCGCAATCTTGGCTTTGCCGAGGGTCACAATCAGTTGATTCGATTTACTCTGGATCGTGCGCCAGAGGGTGAGCAGGCGGCGATTTTGTTGGCAAACGCTGATATGTTGGTTGAGCCAAAGGCGATTGAGAATATGGTCAAAGCTCTTGGTAAAAATATCGGAGCTGTCCAGCCAAAGATCTACCGGGCGTTTGGCGAGAATGTGGGAGATGAGTATTTGGAGGAGACGGTTAAGTCAGATGTGATTGATACCACCGGGTTGGTTGTTTCCAAGTCTTGGCGGATGGAGGATCGAGGAGCAGGAGATATGGATACAGGCCAGTTTGATATACGCACAGATTTATTTGGTCCTGGGGGCGCAATGTTTTTGATCCCACTTGAAGTCGTGGCTGATGTAATGATTGGCAACGATTTTTTTGATAGTGATTTTTTTGCTTATCGTGAGGATTGTGATTTGGCCTGGAGATTGCAAAAGCGAGGCTGGAAAACAGTGTTTGTGCCAGGCGCGATTGCTTATCATTACCGCGGAATGTATGGGGCGCAAACTCAGTCTTGGTGGAAACGATTGAAAAATCGTCAGGCGCAAAATCCATTTTTCGCTGCTTACTCAACCCGCAATCAGCTTTTGGTTTTACTCAAGAATCTGACTGTTGGCGATGCAATTTTGTCATTACCATGGATTTTTTTTCATGAGTTTGTTCGCGCAATCTATGGATTTTTATTTGAAAAACAAACTCGCAAGCGCTTGTTGGAGATAGTTTGGCTTTTGCCAAAAATGTTAAAGAAGCGTAAATTCATTCTCAAGCATCAAATAAAACCAGAAAAAGAAATTCGTGCCTATGTCAGATAAGGCCCAACAACTGGACTTGTCGATTATCATTGTCCATACATTTGAAAAGTATCTTATTCGCCAAACGCTTGATAGTATTCGACGAGCTGCACCAAAGCTTGGTTTTGAAATTATTGTGGTTGATAACAATCCAGGGGCTGGATTTGGAGAAATGGCGCGCGCTGAGTTTCCACAGGTTCGTCATATTCCGCTGGAGCGTAATGTTGGATTTGGCTCAGCTATGAATAGGGGGATAGATGTGGCGCGTGGGCGTTATGTACTGATTTTTAATCCAGATATTGTGATCCAGCCAGAGTCGTTGGAAACAATGCTGGAGTTTATGGACGCAAATCCAGAGGTGGGAATGTGTGGTCCGCAATTGCGTAATCCAGACGGAAGTTTGCAGTATTCATGTTATCGGTCTCCAACTTTAATGGTGCCAGCATATCGTCGAACATTTTTAGGAAAGTTTGGAGTTGGTAAGCAAGCGATTGAGGATTATTTGATGATGGATCAAAGCCATGATCAACAGATGGAGGTTGATTCACTAATTGGCGCGGCCTTGTTTACGCGCAAAACTGCCTTGGATGAAGTCGGCAGTTTTGATGAGCGATTTTTCATGTATTACGAAGATAATGATTTGTGTCGCCGATTTTGGGAACACGGACACAAAGTTGTGTATTATCCAAATGCACACATGATTCACTACCACCGCCGAGCTAGCGCTGACGGCGGGCTTTTGCAACAAATGTTCAATAAATTTACTTGGATTCAGATAAATAGTGCCATAAAGTTTTTTTATAAATACCGCAGCAAAGAATCTCCGCGAAAATAGAAACCCAATAAAATCAAGCTAAAGTGCTTCGAGACTTAGACATTTTGTCTAAGTCTCTATGTCTAAGTCAAATTGACTAAGACACTTGATTGGATATGCACAACTTATATTGACTTTAGAATGTATTTTTGGTGCAATAGATAAGCAAACACACTCCCAAGCTGATAAAACAGCTGGGGTTATTTTATTCTTAACAAATTAATTATGCGTCGCGAAAATTTAGTTAATGATGGTTTTTACCATATATATAATAGAAGCGTTGATAAGCAGCCACTGTTTAAAAGTGATTATGATCGAAAATTTTTCTTGTATAACCTTAAGAGGTTTAATAAAAGTAAACAATTAGTCGATATTGTTTGTTATTGTTTGATGGATAACCATTTTCATTTGTTATTAAGGCAGAAAATTGACGGAGGAATATCTAAGTTTATGCAAAAAATTGGGATAAGCTCGACTGTCAGATATAACGATATAAGTCGAAGAACTGGGTGTATATTCGAAGGACCTTATAAGGTTAAGGAAATTGATAATGATGGATATTTATTGCATATATCACGATATATCCATTTGAATCCATTAAAATACTTATTTCCAGATTGGAAGGTGAAGGGTGTCGATAATGTGCAAGAAGCCATTAAATATTTACAGAATTATCAATGGTCTAGTTATCCAAGATTATTTAGTAAATGTAATAATGTCTGTAATAGCCAATCAATCTATGATGAATTTGACTGTAGTGAAGAGTATGACAAGTTTTTAATCGATTGGATAAAATATGGTTGTCCTATGAATATTGATTTTGGATTGAAGATCTAGTCTATTGAAATATAGCTGAAAAGGATTATACAAAATAAAAAAAAATCAATAAAATCAAGCTAAAGTGCTTCGAGACTTAGACAAAATGTCTAAGTCTCTGTGTCTAAGTCTAACTGACTTAGTTTCGCGAAACTGCTATAATGTTTTCATGAATCGAGGATTAAATTTTTTGGAAACACCAGATGCTTTGTCTGGGCCTGAGGTCAGCGAAATTGAACCTTTGGTTTCCTATGAACCGCCCAGGCTACCATCTCGCAGAAAAAAAGTTGGAGTGGCGACTGTGTTGGGAATTATTATTGTTTTAGTTTTGATCGCGCTTTTATTTATTGGACGATTTGTCGCCTCAGCTCTTGACGCCAAGTCTGCGCTGGAAAGTGCCCAGGAACATGCATTGGCATTTGAATTTGATGAGGCTCAAATTGATGTTTGGCAAGCGCAGATGGACCTTCATACAGCTCAAACATGTCTTTGGATTGCTAAGCCACTGACTGTTTTACCGTGGGTTGGCGATCAAGTTCATGCCTTGGTTGTGTTAGTAGATACAGGCGTTGCCTTGGTTAATGTTATTGATGATGCGCTTTTAATTGCATCTGATGTTTATAGTTCGCTTGAAAAAATACAGGAAACGCTTGATGAAATTCCTGGCCTGGAAAAGTCATATACATTTAACACATTGCCAGCTCAGGTACGGGTCGAGATGTTGCAAACACTCCAATCCATTGCACCAGATTTGGCACAGGCGAAAATTCAGGTAACACTTGCTCAGGAAGAATTAAACCAGCTTAAGGATGAACAATTAATTGGTTCAATGCAAACAGTGGTTGATCAACTGCAAGAAATTTTGCCAAGTATTTATGCGGCGGTTGAGCTTATTACTCCGTTTGCTCAGTCAATCGATGAGTTAGCAGGGGTTGGTAGTGACAGACAGTGGCTATTGTTGTTTTTAAACAACACCGAAATGCGTCCGGGAGGTGGTTTTATGGGAGTCTATGGACTTCTTCAGATTCGTGATGGTGAAATATTGGATATTTCAACTGATAATACATATTCAATCGATGAATTAGTTGAAAGCGATGCATATAATGTTGTGCCACCACAAGCAATTTCAGATTATTTAGGCTTGGATACCTGGTACTTTAGGGATGCAAATTGGGCGCCTGATTTTGCAGAATCTTCAAAAACATCAGTTCAACTTCTTCGACAGGAGTATGCTTTTGCCGGTCTGCCAGTTCCAGAGATACACGGCGTGATTGGCTTGACCCCAACAGTAATTGAAAATCTTTTGAATATAGTTGGCGATATCACGGTTGATGGTACTACATTTACCAGTGAAAACTTCACTGAGACTTTGGAGTATGAAGTTGAATATGGATTTGTTGAGTCAGGAGTTGCCTGGGAGGATCGAAAAGAAATCATTAATGATTTAATGGATGAGATAATGGCGCGATTGATGAATACACAAATTGCCCAATTGCCGGCGCTTATAAATGTTTTCTCATCAATGTTTACCCAAAAGCAGATGGCGCTTTATAGCTTTGATGCTCAGACTCAGGTTGTTTTTGAAGACGCTGGCTGGGCGTCGATTATGGACATTTCTGACTCTGATGATTATTTAATGGTAGTGGACGCAAATATGGGTGCATTGAAAACTGATCATGCCATGTCAAAGGAAATCGAATATGCTATTGAAAAAGTCGATGATCATTATGAGGCCTATGTTGATATCACTTATCATCATAACGGAGATTTTAATTGGCGTACGACCAGATATCAAAGTTATACAAGCGTTATAGCCCCACTTGGAAGCCAACTTATTTCTACAAATGGTGCTGATGCATCTTCTGCTAAAGAGTCTGACATGCAAAGATTTGGGGCTTATATTGTGATTGAACCAGGAGAAAACAAAACTCTATCATTTCATTATCGACTACCAGATAGTGTTGATCAGGCGATTGCTAAGAATTCATATGATTTGACTGTTTTTAAGCAAATAGGTTCTCAACAGGCCCCGTTGACTTTAGACCTTGATTTTGGTAAAAAATTAAGAGCTGCACAGCCATCGGAGAGCTCAGAAGGGTATGGAGATAATTCATATTACTTGAACACAGATTTAGTTCAGGACTTGGAGTTCTTAGTACAGTTTTAAATAATTGCGCTAGAATGAGTTAGGATAGCAGGAGGTTTATTTCTATGTTCGACAAAAAAATTGGAATTGATCTTGGTACAACCACGGTTCTGGTATACATTCCAAAGCGTGGAATTATTATCAATGAACCATCAGTTGTGGCAGTTTCTAAAAGTGACAGAAAGGTTTTGGCCGTGGGAAAAGAGGCCAAGGACATGCTTGGCCGAACGCCAGATACAATTGTTGCTCAACGCCCGCTTAAAGACGGAGTCATTGCTGACTATAAAACAACAGAAGCAATGCTTCGTTATTTTATTAACAAAGCTTTGGGAGGAATGCGGCTTTTCCGTCCAGAAGTGATGATTGCTGTTCCTGGCGGGATTACTTCAACAGAACGCCGGGCAGTTATTGATGCTGCACTTTCGGCTGGTGCAAAATCTGCCTATATTATCCGTCAGCCAATTGTAGCTGCTATTGGAGCCAATATCCCTATTGGTAGTCCGTCCGGTCACATGGTTGTTGAAATCGGCGGAGGAACAACCGAGGTGGCGGTAATCTCACTTGGTGGAATTGTGACATCAGATTCTGTGCGCATTGGTGGCGTAAAGTTTGATCATGCGCTAATGGACCATATAAGAAAAAAATATAACCTAGCCGTGGGAGAGCGGACCGCTGAAGACATTAAGATTCGCGTTGGTTCTGCACTATATCTTGAAGATAAGCTAGAAATGGAAGTAAAAGGACGGGACATGATTACCGGATTGCCAAAGATTATGATTGTCACCTCTGATGATGTTACCGAGGCGATCCAACCACTTTTGGAAGGGATTTTAGGATCAATTAAAGAAGTGCTTTATAAAACCCCACCAGAGCTTTCGGCTGATGTTATGGATAAGGGAATTGTTATTTCTGGTGGCAGTGCTCAGTTACGAAACTTTGATCGACTCATTGCTGAGGCAACTGGAGTGCCGACATATTTAGCAGAAGAGGCCCAGCTTTGTGTGGCTAAGGGCACAGGAATTGCTTTGGATAATTTGGATGCTTACAAACGCAGTGTGTTTACTGGTTAGTATGATTTTGGGAATCGAAGTAAACGCCTTGGCCCGAACTCAATACACTGGTGTTGAAAATTATGTTTTTGAGTTAATTAGTGAAATGAAAAAACTACCGCTCCGAGATAGCGAGCGGGTGTTTTTATATTCAAGTGAAGTTATTGCAGGTCTTGGTGATTTGCCAACCGGTTGGGAATGGAAGATTTTAAAATTGCCATTGATCAAAAAAGGCTGGACTCATCTGCGTTTGAGCTTTGAACTTTTGGTAAATCCGCCGGATATATTTTTCTCTCCAGCTCATGAAATTCCGCTGGGAGCTTTGCGAACAACAATTGTGAACACCATCCATGACATTGCCTTTGTCCATGTACCAGAGGTGTATACATTTTTTGTTCGCCTCCGTCAGCGGCTAGCAATTTGGTGGGCTGTGCGGGTGGCTGACAAAATTTTATGTGTGTCAGAAACAACCTGTGATGACCTAGTAAGTGTTTATAAAGTTCCGGTAAATCGCATAAGGATTACTCGACTTGGGATGCGAAGAATAGGAATCGAGTCCAATGTCAGGTTACCTCATTATTTGCTAACAATTGGCAGAGTGGAGACAAAGAAAAATATTGAGTTTTTAATTGATGTTTTTGATGCATATTGTGCTTTACACCCAAAGTCTGATCTGATGCTAAAGATTGCTGGTAAGCCAGGCGATGGCGCTGACCGTATTATGGAGCGTATTAAAGGATCAGAATTTAAAGATAGAATTGAGGTTTTAGGTTATGTTGAGGATATGAATGATTTACTTTCTGGCGCCTGGGCTTACACATTTCCATCAAGCTACGAAGGATTTGGTTTACCAGCTTTGGAAGCTATGGATGCTGGTGTGCCAGTGATTGCCTCTGACATTCCAGCTCTACGCGAAGTATGCGCAGACAGTGCCATATTTGCGTCACCAACAGATGCTGATGCTTGGATTGATGCTTTGGAAGCAATGACTGATGATCAGCGCGCTTTGTTGATAAGAAAAGGCTATGAAAGAATTAAGTTTTTTTCATGGGAAAAGACAGCTCAGAAAACTTGGAAAGCAATTAGGGATGTATGCAAGATTTGATAATTGATTTAGTACAACTGGGATTCACGCACAATGAAGCTGTGATTTATGTCACGGCTTTGGAGTTTGGGCCAACTGGTGCAAACGAGATTGGAGTTAAAGCAAATATCAATCGAGCCACAACCTATTCTGTTTTAGAAAGTTTGCGCAAAAAGGGAATGATTACTTTGGTATCATCCGAGGATCAACGACAGTACAGAGCAGAAGCACCAGGGTCAATTTTGACGCTTTTAGAGTTGCAACAAAGGGAACTACAAAAGCGTCAAATGCGGGCAAATGAAGTAATTACTAGACTGCAGGTTTTTTATAATCAAGACAGCGCCAAGCCAAAGATTCGATATTTTGAGCGGGTGACTGGCTTGCGAGCCATGCAGACTGAGTATGAGATGCTTGATGAGGATATGATTCAGATTGTTGGGCTTGATACGCTCAAGAAATTGTATGATCCAGCCAAAGAGCAGGAGCATGCTAGGGAACTCAAAAGGAAAGATAGAAAAGTAAAAACCATTATAGCCACAAAACAAGATGTATCGCATTTGGATCTGCTAAATAATTTTGAATATGTGGTTATTGATCCAGATTTGATTGATATCAAAGGGGAGATGACAGTCTGTGGCGATAGACTTGTCTTATTCTCATACACTCAAGGGATTATCGCTGTCGAAATCCAATCCAAAACAATAGCCGACACTGCCCGAGCAACACTAGAGCTAGCCTGGAATGAAGCAGTGAGGCTGGCGAAAATAGGACAGGAGGAATAAAGATGGGGTCAGGTCTTTACTCGGAACACCCAAATCGATATGAGGTGTTCCGAGTAAAGACCTGACCCCATTTAGAACGCGCAACGCCCCCGACACAGCTGTGTCGGGGGCATAGTAGGTCGAGTCCGCGACTAGGCCGTGGCCTCGGCGAGGATGTCGGCGAGCCGCTCGGCCTCGCAGAACGCCTTGGGCGTCCGACGGGGCGTGGCCTGCAGGATGGAGTCGTGGCCACGAGCCACGACCCACTGCCGGGGGCGCCGATGGATCCAGCTCCCCCCCTTGTTGGCCGGCTGGCGGCCGGGATCTCTGTCCTGGAGGTGGGCACGCAACGCGCGTTCCTCCAGGATCTCCATGTCGAAACCCTTGGCGACATGCTCGGCCATGGCGTCGAGCTCGTCGAGGTCGTCGTCGTTGTCCGCGTCGGCCGGCAGGGTGGCCTCGGTCGGGGCATCGTCTTCGTCGGGCTCGATCGCCTCGCGCTCATCGCAGAAGTCATACCACCACGGGGCTTGCGCCTCGTCGAGGTTGATCTCTTCGAGCGCGAGGCAGTCCTCATCGACTTCGTCGACGAGCGGCTTGCACCGCCGCAGGGGGTCGTACGACTGGGCAACCTCGTCTCCGTCGTCGTACAGGTTGGCCAGGCCGAGCTCGCCGATGTCGGGGCAGGAGGCCCCGACCACGACGCGACCGTTCCGGTCGGATACAAACTGCGTCATCTTCTCTCCTGGGTGTGCGGGTTTTTGGAATGCGTGTTTTTTAGGCACAGCAATCTGGAGGTGATGTAGAGCTCCTAGACTAGCTAGGAACATGTGGGGCAGTGACTTCCGAAGAAATATGCCCCGAGGAACCTCGGGTGTGTACTGGGAGCTAGCCAAGGCCAGGTCCTAGAACTTGAGGTTCCAAATCCTCCTGATAACATTAAATGATTGTCAGAAGAAATCCATCAACCTCCAGGTTGCTGTGTAAAAACACCTTAGATTTGCCATAAACAAATCTAAAGTGTTTTTTAATAATCTCTCTCAAATTTTCAGGTCACTCAGAACTTATGATGATTCGCATCATAAACTCTGCGTGACCCGCGTACAGGCAATCGGAGACTCTGGGGTAGTTGGTCTCAACGATTGTGTCCTGCACGCGGGAAGTGGTCTAGCCCTTGCCGGCCATCTCGGCCATGGTGGCGGTGAGGCCACCTCCCTTGGCCTGCGCCAACTGGCGCCCGGCTGTCGGTCGGAATTCGAGTTCCTGCTCCGAGCCACCGGCCTTGACGGCCAGCGGACCGGCTTGCTTGCGGATGTCCGCCAGCTGCTTCTGGGTCAGGGCACCCAGAGCGACCAGCCGGTCACCGGTCTCGGCGAAGGACATGCGGACGCCCTTCTTCTGACTACCCGCGATGAAGTACATCACGCGGGCTGCCGCGACGAGGTTGGACGAGAGCCGGATCATGCCAGTCTTTTTGTCCAGCTCGTACCGGTAGGGGAAGGTCCCGGAGTCCTTCCAGGTGTCGCCTTCGCGCCACTTGCGGTATATCCCGGACTTGCCCGCCGCCTCGAGTACGGCCTGGCAGGCCATGTCCGTGGGCTGGAGGAAGCGTCGGACATCGTACTTGGCCTTGTAGACCAGTTGGTCCGGCTTGTTCTCGAGCAACCAGCTGAGCTGGGCCTGCTCGGTCTGGGCACGGGCGGCCTTGGCGATCTCCAGGACCTTGGCCATGACGGCCGGATCCTGGTTGGCCATGGTGGCCATGGCGCGCAGGGCGTCGGCCAGGGTCTGCTCGTCCGCGGTCAGGGGGTGCTCTTCGCACTCCTTTCGACCGCGATAGAGGAACAGGGCTGGGCCCTGACGCTTCCCGTTTTTCTTCTCTTCGGCCATTTCGGCCTCCTTGCCCTTTTTGAGGGCGTTGGTGGCCTTTTGGGCCGGTGTTTTCGAACAGATGCCAGACAAGGTCGAACTTGACCTCGCCCGGCGGGGCTTTGTAGAACTAGATTTTTTTGTCATTCCTGCGAAAGCAGGAATCCAGCAAATTTTCTGTCGGTGGATCCTCTGGCTAGCCCTTCCGTAGCCTTGCAGGCATAGGAGGGTCAAGCCAGGGGATGACAAAGTGGAAAAGAACTCGCATTTTAGGCTCTTTCTGCCTTTATGCGAACGGAGAAATATAACATAAAAAAGCGATTTTGTCAAGTGTAAAGCGACAAAATTGGGCGAATAATGGGGAATTTTGGGGGAGTAGGTTGGGAGGGGATTGAGGAGATTGGGATTAGGAATACTTGGTTCCCCCTCCTTTTTAAGGAGGGGCTAGGGGTGGTTATTCCGGAAGGCGGAAGCTATATTAACCCCCTCCCTTTTTCGCCCTCTGGGCTACGAAGGGCACAGCCCACTCCCCCCTTGTAAAAGGGGGAGAGACCGAGTTTATCTGCCGTCTGCGTTTTGTGATAAAATAACTCCACTATGGATCAGAGATTTTCGACTATTTTGGGTCATGAGAAGCAAATCGCTTATTTGCGGTCGATCCTTGATTCTGGTCATTGTGGGCAGGCTTATTGCTTCACGGGCACGAAAGGTTTGGGTAAAGCTACGCTTGCTAAGGAATTTTCTGCTTTACTTTTGGGACTTGAGCCAAGCAAGCTTCACACTTCAACCAATGTCACAATTGTTGGTGAGGGAATAAATAATCAAGATGAGTCATCAATCTCTGTTGATGAGATTCGAGAATTGCGGTCAACCCTGTCGCTTTCCACTTTGGGCGGTGGTAGAAAAATTGCGATTATTGATAATGCTGACGCTATGACCAAGTCAGCACAAAATGCACTTTTGAAAACTTTGGAAGAACCATCAAAAGATACGGTCATCATTTTAATTGCTCACAACCCGCAAAATCTTTTGGAAACCATTCGTTCGCGAGTAGCAACTATTTCTTTTCACTCTTTGCCAATTGTTGAGATCGCCGGCGAACTCAAGGATCGACTCACCCTTTCACAAGACCGTGCTGACTTTTTGGCTCAATTAAGCATGGGTCGACCTGGTGTTGCTTTTGCTTGCATTGATGAACAAACTTGTACAGAACTTGAGACTGATGCCAACGAAGCCTTAGAGTTTTTACAAAGTCCTTTATATAAACGCATGGTCTTAGTAGAAAAAATTACTAAGCAAAAAGATGGGCGTGAACAGAAAGTACAATCCATGATAGAATTATGGAGGATGTGGTTGCATGAAGCTTTGCTCGTTTTGATTGATGCGCGAGACTCAAAATATGTGCTTCCACTGGCTAAAAGCCATAGTGCTGAGTCTTTGCGTAAGGCTCTTTGTGCATTAAATCAGTCACAGCGTGCCATCGACCATAATGTTAATTTAGCACTTTCACTGCAATTTTTTGCTTCATCATTTTAAAAATTTTCTATGAAATCTTATTTATCATCTTCTTTACTAATTTGCTCCTTAGTTTTACTTGGAGCTGGATGTCTTTCGTCGGGCTCGAGTTCATCAACCACTGGTGGCCTATGGCAAACACAAGATAGCGGAAAATCTTGGACACAACTTGCTTCTTTGCCACAAGCTAGTGGCGTTGGCTCAATTGCCGGCGTTAATGTTACTGATATTGAGATTGATCCTTCTGATGCCACTGTTTATTACTTAGCAACTGATGCTACTGGTATGTTCTTCTCCTATGACGCTGGACTTACTTGGCAAAGACCAGACGCTAAAGAGGCGCAGACTGGATCTATCTTGGATATTGAAGTAAATCCAGCTAGCGTATGTACGATCTATGTGGCAACCGCAAGTACAGTGATGAAAACAACAGATTGTATGCGTAGCTTTACTGATGTTTATAAAATCGATCAAACCGATGAAACAATTACAGCGTTTGACATTGACTGGTATAGCCCAAATATTTTGTGGCTAGGAAATAAACAAGGAGCAGTTATTAAATCATTAGATTCGGGAGCAACATGGTCAGTGGTAGAGCGATTTGGGGATGATATTACAGATTTAGAGGTCAGCAGAGCTGATAGTAGAATTATTTATGTAGGAACTGATCGAAAAGGATTTTATCGAAGCGCAGATAGCGGAGCTAGCTGGATGGAGTTTGAAGATGTATTAAGAAAAGAGTTTGAAGATTCAGATGAAGTTTACGGATTTACGCAAACCGAAGATGGCACATCGATTATTATGAATACCACCTATGGATTGCTAATTTCCATTGATAAAGGTGAAACATGGAATGCTCTGCCATTAATTACTGCCGCAGGCGAAGCTCGAATTTGGGATGTTGCTTTTGCGCCACACAATGCTAGTGCGGTTTATTACACAACTGCCACAACACTTTATAGCTCAAGCACTGGCGGACAATCATGGGTAACAGAGGCTTTGCCATCGGCTCGAACTCCATTTGTGATAGTGGTAAATCCAGATGATATGAGTCGAGTATTGGTCGGTTTTCGTTCCATAGACAAGTAAGTCTAATAAAGCTAAGATTCAAGCAATAACATCAATTATGAGTGAAATATCAACATCTTGTCAGAAAATTATTGAGCATTTGGATGCAGAGCTTAAAACCATTCGTACCGGTCGTTCAACACCAGAATTGGTTGATGGAATATTTGTAGAAGTTTGGGGGTCAAAGCAACCATTAAAAGCTGTTGCTTCAATTTCAACTCCTGATTCAAAAACTATTCAAATCGAGCCTTGGGATAGTTCAGTTGTTAAGTTAATTGAAGTAGCATTAACAGAAGCTGATTTGGGGATGATGCCAAATGTGCAAGGGAAGGTTATTCGTTTGGTGATGCCAATGATGACTGATGAAAATCGTCAGCACATGGTAAAAAAAGTTAAGGAAAAAACAGAAGATACACGGGTTTCAATTCGTCGAGTGCGCGAGGAAGTAAAAAAGGGAATTGAAAAACAAGAGGGTATCGGTGAAGATGAAAAACATGGACAGCTTGAAGCAATGGAAAAGGAAATAAAAAGTTTTGTAGAAAAAGCTGATGCCATGGGAAAGAAAAAAGAAGATGAAATAACAACTATATAATATGTCAGAAGATGCAAATCTAATGGAAAAGATCGTGTCGCTTTGTAAGCGACGCGGTTTCGTTTTTCCATCGTCTGAGATTTACGGAGGTTTTGCCGCGGTTTATGATTTTGGACCACTTGGTGTCGAATTAGAGAACAACATCAAACAAGCTTGGTGGAAGACTATGGTCCATGATCGGGAAGATGTGGTAGGACTTGATAGTGCGATTTTTATGTTGCCCAAGGTTTGGGAAGCAAGCGGACATGTTAGCGGGTTTTCTGATCCACTAACTGAATGTAAAAAATGCCACAGCCGACATCGGGTTGATCATATGTTAGAGGCAGTGGGAGTTTTTGCTGATGAAAAAATGAACCAAGAGGAGGTACAAAAGATTTTTGATGAAAATTTAGATAAACTTGAATGTCCAAAATGTAAGGCAAAAGATTTTACACCGGTACGCAAGTTTAATTTGCTAGTACAGTCAAACTTAGGCAACTTCACTGGCGATTGGACAAAAGAACCTGTTTATTTGCGTGGTGAAACCTGCCAAGGAATTTATGTGAACTATAAGAATGTACTTGATTCCATGCATGTAAAAGTCCCATTTGGTATTGCCCAGATTGGAAAAGCATTCCGTAATGAGATTACTGCTCGTCAGTTTATTTTTCGTACGCGCGAGTTTGAGCAAATGGAAATGCAATACTTTGTTCATCCAGATGATGCCATGAAGTATTATGACCAGTGGAAAGAACGCAGAATGCAATTCTATGTTGATCTTGGAATCAAGCCGGAAAATCTGCAGTGGCACAAACATGAGAATCTTGTTTTCTATGCTAAGGAAGCCTATGACATTGAATATAATTATCCGTTTGGCTGGAAAGAATTAGAGGGTGTTCATGCTCGTGGTGACTATGATTTGACTCAACATGCTGAACATTCCAAGCAAAAGTTGGAGTACATGGATCAGGAAAAGAATGAGAAGTATGTACCTCATGTTGTCGAGACTTCTGCTGGAGTGGCTCGAACTTTGTTAGCAGTCTTGTGTGAGGCCTATAATGAAGAAGAAGTTGAAGGTGACACGCGAGTTGTTCTTAAGCTTCATCCAAAGCTAGCACCATACAAAATCGCTGTACTGCCATTATCAAAGAAGGATGAGTTGATTGAACCTGCGCGTGAAATCTTGTTGGGATTGAAAAAGATTTATAATGTTGATTTTGATATCACTCAATCAATTGGTAAGCGTTATCGTCGACAAGACGAAATTGGAACTCCATATTGCATAACCGTTGATTTTGACTCACTTGAAGATAAGGCTGTTACTGTGCGCGATCGGGACACGATGAAGCAAGAAAGAATCGCGATTTCTGATTTAGAAACTTATTTTGCGGAAAAGTTAAGTTAATATTTTACTCACATATTATGTTGAAGGCGAAGCAGCTGAAGAATGGCTTGCACTATCATCTTGTTCCTTTTTCTGGCACGCAAGCTGTGACCGTGCTTGTGCTTGCTAATGTTGGTTCACGCTATGAAGCTGATAAAGTATGGGGAGCTTCACACTTTATTGAGCACATGATGTTTAAGGGAACCAAAAAGAGGCCAAGTAATTTGGATATTTCCAAAGAACTTGATCGCTATGGCGCAGAATACAATGCATTTACTGGTAAAGATTTTACTGGATATTATGTAAAGATTGCTTCTGATAAAACACCGGTGGCTGTTGATTTATTGCATGACATGCTAGTTAATTCTAAGTTTGATGCAAAAGAATTGGCCCGTGAGAAAAAAGTGATTTTGGAAGAAATAAAGATGTATGAGGAAAATCAAATTTTACATATTCGCGATTTGATTGAGCAGGTAATGTTCACTGGCACAAATTTGGGAAAAGATATTGCTGGCGATGCAAAGTCAATTATTAAAATGAAACGATCAGATATTTTGGCTTATCGCGATTCTTATTATCAGCCTTCGCAGATGATTGTGGTTGTGGCCGGAGCAATTCCAAAAAATACTAAACAACTTTTGGAAAAAACTTTTGGATCTATCAAGGCACAAAAAATTCAGTTGGCCGTTCGTGAACATGTATCGGAAATTCCTGATCAGAACCAAATCCGATTAACGCGAAAATATAAAGATCTAAAACAAATTCAAATTGCGCTTGGGTTCCCAACCCCAGGTCGTGAACATAAGGATATGCCAGCGATTCATCTTTTATCCACATTGTTAGGTGGAATGATGAGTTCTCGATTATTCGTTGAGGTCCGTGAGAGAAAAGGGCTTTGTTATAGCATCCATTCTTCCGTAAGTAATTTTGAGGATGTTGGTGCCTTTACGATTTTTGCTGGACTTGATGATGCTAGATTGTCAGACGCGATGAAGATTATCTTTAAGGAAATTAAAAAGATAAAACAAAATGGCGTTGATAGAAAAGAATTACAAAAAACAAAGGATCACATCGAAGGCGCAATGAAGCTAATTTGGGAAGATTCATCAGCTCAGGCAAATTTCTTTGGTAGTCAACAATTGCATTTGGGTTACATGAAAACTCCTGAGCAAATATTAAAGGAATTCCAAGATGTAAAAGTCTCGGATATAAAACGAGTAGCCAATGAAATTTTGCGTTTTGAAAAAGCATCAATGGCAGCTATTGGCCCGTATAAAACAGATGCTGATTTAAGAAAGTGCATACCTAATATTTAGAAATATGAAGTATATTTTTGCCAACTGGAAAATGAATTTAGGAATTCGCGAAAGCATTGCGCTTTCGCGAGCAGTGATGCGTATTTTGCGTGGTGAAGAAAAAACTCCGATTGTTTCTATTTTTCCTTCATTTACTGTTTTAAATGATGTGCGCAAGATAATGGCTCGATCACGAGTAAAACTTGGTGCACAAAATTGTGCGATTGAGAAAAAAGGATCGTTCACTGGTGAAGTGTCTATTGGTATGCTCGAAGATGTTGGTTGTGATTATGTTTTGGTTGGACACAGTGAGCGAAGAACTTTATTTGCCGAAGATAATGAACTGGTAGCAAAAAGATTAAAGTCAGCCATGGAATCTCGTCTAACACCGATTCTATGTGTTGGCGAGCCAGCCAGTGAGCGTGAGTCAGGCAATGCCGAAGGTTATGTTTCTGAACAATTGTATAGTGCGCTTAAGGATTTAAAGATTCCCAAACAAAAAGATCTGTTTATTGCTTATGAGCCGGTTTGGGCAATTGGATCGGGCCAGGCAGCGCTGGTGGCAGATATGGTTTTTATGCATGGATTGATTCGTTCGCTGGCAAAAACAATCACGGATCATCAGGATTCTAAAATTCATGTTATTTACGGAGGTTCAGTTGATGCGAAAAATGCATATGGATTTTTGCGAGAGGCGCAGGTAGACGGGGTGCTTGTCGGTGGCGCTAGCTTGAAAATTCGTGAGTTCGAAGGTATCGTGCAATCTGCTTCTGAGGTAATGCTAGCTCAGGAGTTATAAATCTATGTTTTGGACTATATTATTTATAATCTTGTTTATTGCCGGCGTTGTGTGCATTGCTTGGCTTGTTTATCAAAAATGGACAGAGCTTAGACTTTTAGATCCTGCATCTGTCCCTGTTTCAGCTGACAAGAAAAAGAAACAGGAGTTAATTCGTCAACGCATTGAGCGGACCGGAAGAAAATATGCTATCAAGGCGCAAAAAGATGTAATCAAACCCTTGGGTGGTGGTTTGCAAACTATTTTTCGTATTATTGCTGGAAAGCTAACAGCGGCTGAGCGTCGCTATCAACAGCAGAAACACCAAAAAGCTGCTTTGGAAGGTGACCTTAGAATTGTTGATACTTTACTAGAGGAAGCATATAAATTTATTGATGAACAGATTTGGGATTTAGCTGAGAAGAAATTAATTCAAGTAATAAGTTTGGATGCCCATAATAAAGATGCCTATGAGCATTTGGGTCGTGTTTATTTGGCAAACAAAGATTATGAATCAGCCAAAGAAACATTTGAATATTTAAATAAGTTGTCAGTAGATGATCCAAGCGTTATTGCCAGTTTGGGAGAGGTAGCAGAAAAGTTGGGAGACACGGAAGGTTGTGTTGCGTATTTTGAAAAAGCTGTGGAATTGAGTCCGAAAAATCCAAAGTATTTGGATTTTTATCTGGAGTCAGTTATTGAAACTGGAGATGTTCATACAGCTATGAATGTTCTTGATAAGTTAATTGAGGTTAATCCTGATAATAATAAAATACACAATTTTGAAGTCCGAATTGAAGATATTAGGAAAAAACACAAAAAAAAATAAAATAAGAAAAACGCGCCCGTGGGCGCGTTTTTACTTTGTCTCTTTGTGTGCAGTGTGTTTTACACAATGCTTGCAATGTTTGCTGATTTCCAATCGTCCTTGGATCTTCTTTTTGTTCTTGTGAGATTGGTAATTCACTGTTTTGCATTCCTTACACTCGAGTTTGATCATGTTGTCTTGTGACATAGGTATAGCTGTAAAAACTGCGCTTAGTGTAGCTAAACTGCACAGAATTGTCAATCCTTGACAAAACCCCTGTTTTCAGGCACTTTATATGGTCCATTCACTGGAGGTAGCTATGATCGAGTTTGATATGTGTGCCGAGGGAAGCTATGGATGGTGTCTGCATCATCCTGGGCGTCGTTTTTCAACTTGTATGTCTATTGCCAGGGCCCGGGCAGGAGAACAGGCAAGAAGAGATCATGAATATCGGGAGCTAGAAGAAAGGGCTCTGCAGGAAGAAATTGCTTTGGAACATCAGCGCCGAGTTTGTAAAACTCAAGATGAAAGAGCTCGCGCCATTGAGAGGTTTGTCTCTGACGCTAGAGCCATCATCTCGCACTCACCAAGGCCCGAGACGCCAGTGTCTCGACAGCATCCACTTGGTTTGAGTACCTGTGTTGGCGCGCAATACGGAATCTGCGTGCGCGATCCGGCCAAACCATGGATGCTGCAGTTTGGCAATCGCCTGGCGCAGGCGGGTGACAAAAAGATTAAATTCATTTTTTGCAATAATTGTGCGGCCGTCCTCGAATCTAATGGTATTGCCACCAAGCGATTCGAATGCCGTAATTCCGTCAACGCCACCACTCCTTAGGTGGCGTTTGTGTTTTTACAATGCGGTCAGGCCTTTATCCGTTAAAAAGTAACGGGTAAAGGCCTGACCGCACATTCTTTTCAAGATCATGAAAATGCCGTATAGTTTCGTCAATATGGAAAAAACCAATAATGTGGAGCTTTTAGCTCCGGCCGGATCCTATGAGGCACTTGGTGCTGCTATAAACGCTGGTTGTGATGCGGTTTATTTTGGGGTCAAGGGAATGAATATGCGTGAGAATACGGCCGCTGCTTTCACGCTTGATGATTTGCGTGAGATTGCGCAGATTTGTCACCAGAATAATGTGAAATGTTATTTGGCTTTAAATACTCTGGTTTATGATCAAGGCATCGATGACATGAAGAAAACAATCAACGCTGTTGCTAAGTCAGATATTGATGCAATTATTAGTTTTGACATGTCAGCCATTGCATATGCACGATCAGTCGGGGTTGAAGTTCATATCTCAACTCAACATTCGATCTCAAACATTGAAGCTGTGAAGTTTTTTTCACAGTGGGCAGACAGAGTTGTTTTGGCTCGGGAATTAACTCTTGAACAGATTAAGCAGATAGTTGATGAAATTAAGCATCAAGATATTCGTGGGCCAAAAGGCGAATTAATTCAAATCGAGGTTTTTGTTCATGGCGCCATGTGCGTAGCAGTCAGTGGCAGATGTGGCATGAGCTTGTATATGTATGATACTTCAGCAAATTGTGGAAAGTGTAGTCAGCCGTGTCGACGCGCATATACTGTGACAGACAAGTTAACTGGTAAACAGATGGATATTGATAATGAATATGTGATGAGTACTCAGGATCTGTGCACTATTGGAATGCTAGATGAGATTATTGATTCTGGAGTTGTGTCATTAAAAATCGAAGGCCGTGGTCGCGCACCAGAATATGTTGATCAAGTTGTGCGTTGTTATCACGAGGCGATTGATTCGATAAAAGACGGAAGCTATACCAAAGAAAAGATTGATCAATGGAATAAACGGCTTGGCACTGTTTACAACCGAAAGATGAGTGAAGGTTTTTATCGCGGTAAAGCTTTTAGCTATTGGAGCGGTGGTTCACATTCGCAGGCAACTCAACATAAAGAACTAGTCGGCACTGTTGAGCATTATTATCCAAAAGCTGGAGTTGCTGAAATAAAAGTCCATGCGTCAGACATTAAAGACAATGATAATTGTGTCATCAGCGGAAAATCAACTGGGTTGATGCGATTTGTTGCCAAAGGCATCACGATCGACGAAAAGCAAGTTGATCATGCCGTTCAAGGAGACCTAATAACAATAAAAGTCCCAGGGGTGGTTCGGAAGAATGATAAGTTTTATAAGTTTGTTGTGGGAAGGGGAGATTAACTCATAAAATCCAACACCACCTTGTCTACAATCACATCGCTTGGTTTGAAGGGTTTTAGGAGGGTGATTCCTGCTAGTTTTGTGCAGCGGCTTAGGGCAACATACATTTGGCCGTGGGCAAATGCTCCCCAGCCGACATCGACTAAAACTTTGTCGAAAGTTTTTCCCTGTGCTTTGTGAATTGTGACAGCCCAGGCAAGGGCAATGGGATATTGTGAGTAGGAACCAATTGTTTCTTCTTCAAAACTACTACCACGCAATTTATATTCAAAAATTTCCCATTTGTGTTGGCTCACTTCAACCCGCTGGCCATTTTCCAATTCTACTTCCAGAATTGGATATTTTTTTAAGCCCTTACTTTTTATTTTTCGAACAATTCCCAAACTGCCATTGACCCAATTTTTTCCAGGGTCGTTTGTGGTAAACATTACTCGTGCGCCTTCTTTTATTTTTATAGTCTCGTCTGAAGGCATTTTTCGTTCACCAAGCTCGCCGATTGATTGAGCCTTGAGTGTGAATTCTTTGCCTTTTAGTTTTTTTAACTCAAAATCATTTCGTTCTTTAGCCATTTTATTTGTGGTGGTCAGATGCACAACATAGTCAGAAGTATTAGCTGGATCAAAGTGCGGGTCATGATATTTATTCCATTTTTCGCGATCAGCTGATTTTATTGCCCCACAACGAACATTATTTAAAAGCTCAACAAAGTTTTTTTCTTTTTGCCTGTGTACTGTATGGAGTTCGATGATATTTATTGACGCATTCATCATGCAGTCAGATGAGAAAAAATATGGTGATGTATATTCTCCCTCAAACTTATATTGATCTTCTTTAGTCACAACCGGTGGTAGCTGAAAAAGATCACCAATAAAAATCATTTGCACGCCACCAAAAATCTGATCAGGACAACCGCGATTGAGTCGCAGTGCTTTATCAACGCAATCAAGTAGGTCAGCGCGGACCATGGAAATTTCATCAATCACGATTGTTTCTATTTTTTCAAAAAATTCCAAATTGTCTGGATATGCTCGGCGAACCAGACTTTTTTCTATTCTGGGATGAAAGCCGAAAAATGAATGAATTGTTTGACCTTTAACATTTAGCGCTGCCACTCCGGTTGGTGCCAACACGACATGTTTCTTTTTTGTTTGGCTGCGAAAGTATTTTAAAAGAGTTGATTTGCCAGTTCCAGCTCGTCCAGTGAGAAAAATTAGCTCATTGGTGTTTTCCATGGCATCAAAAGCTTTTTTAAATTCCTCCGTGATCTTAATGTTCATGCCAAGAACTTCCGAAGCAATACTTGAGATTTCTTTTGCTGATTTTGTGATTTTTTCCTTTTGTTTTATCATCTTTACTGGCAACGGGGCCACTGGCACTTTTTTTGGCCATTTTTTCTTGGAAGTATTTTTTGAGTTTGGCCATTTCTTTTTAAATGAAGACAGTTTCATAGTTTTTATATTTTAACACAAAAGAGTCTGTTGCAGACTCTTTTTGTAAATTGACATTAGAATTTTACTGGAATTTCCACTGCACGATCATATTCGGGCAAGTCAGATGGATTTGATGCTTGCAAGATCAATGCGCCAGTGTTGCCATAGCTTGGTTTGACGAATTCCAGAGTGCCAATAAACGGAACAAATTCCTCTGTCATCCAGTCGCCCTGAGTTTGAATGTAGCCTTGGGCGATTATTAAACCATCCCAATCAACTAAAACAAATGGTGCGGTTGCTTCAAAAAACCAAGTTCCACGGGCTTGTCCGGTAATTGTCAACGGGGAAGTGATTGTGGATCCTGGCTCAAAATCCACAATAATTTCGTCTGCTGTTGTGTTGGTATATGATTGCTCATAATTATTTTCATCAGTTAGATCAGAAGTAGATTCCTGAGTATATATCAAACCGCAGGCGATAATGATAATAATCAAGGCAAAGACAAGAAGAATATTTTTTTTCATAGATTTGTTATTTCGCTTAGTTTTAGTATATCAGAAAGCTGGGATTAGTGCCTGATTTAGTTAAAAACCACCAACTTATTAAAGTCAGTGGTTTTTTTGTTTATCCTTTTTTTGATTGCCGGGCAGAGCCTGGTCGGCGACCGCGGGCAAATTCTGGTTGATATGCGCCAGATTTACCAGAACGGCGTTTTGGTCTTCCAGCTCGATTTTCATTTTGACTTTCTCCTGCTCTAACTGTTTGGTATGCAGGCGTACGATCGGTTGATCTTTGTTGAGAGCTTGATCTTCGACCTCGAGATTGATTGCGTCCTCCTCGTCCGCCTTGTCCATGGCTCGATGGTTTTGATCCGCTATAGGCGTATCGTTCCATGTCCTTGGCAGTTAGAGTGCATGACGCTTCCAAAACCGGGATTGAGATACCGACAAGGCGCTCAATTGCTTTCATGTCGCGATATTGATCTGGTGAAACAAAAGACAAAGCGCATCCTGTGTGTCCTGCTCGTCCTGTTCGGCCGATTCTGTGAATGTAATCTTCGTTTTGGTCAGGAATGTCATAGTTAACGACTAGCTCAATTTCCTTTACATCAATTCCTCGGGCAGCCACATCGGTAGCAACCAAGATTCGACTTTTTCCAGATTTGAAGTTTTGTAAAGCGCGACGGCGTTGGCTAAGTGTTCGATTGGAATGAAGCTCTTCGGTAACATGTCCTTGAGTGTTTAGAATACGAGCCATTTTTTTAGTAGCATGTTTTGTGCGGCAGAAAACAAGTACTGGTCCGTTTTCGTATCTTTCCAAAAGTTCTTGTAAAAGAGGGAATTTGCTGGAAGCATCAACATAATACATTCCTTGTTTTATGCTTTTCGCGTCAGTTCCAGTCGGGACAACTTTAATGGTGATTGGATTATTCATGTATCCTTGGGCGATTTTTGCAACTCCTTCTGGAATGGTTGCGGAAAAAAGCAAAGTTTGACGATCGTTTGGTACAGACTGAAGAATTTGATTGATCTGTGGCGCAAATCCCATGTCTAACATTCTATCAGCTTCGTCAAGCACTAGTGTGTGGACATGAGAAAGATCGGCTGTGCGTCTTTCAAGATGGTCGTTAAGTCGACCCGGAGTGGCCACAATGACATGAGGCCCGCGTCTAAGTGAACGAATTTGTTGACCAATGTCAGCACCACCAACAAGTAAAGTGGTTTTAAAACCAAGGCGTCCGCCAACTTTTTCAATCTCTTCACTAACCTGAGCAGCAAGTTCGCGGGTCGGCACAACGATTAGTCCTGATCCGCCTTCTTTTCTAATTTTTTCTAGCATCGGCAAACAAAAGGCCAGAGTTTTTCCTGTTCCAGTTTGGGCAATACCAATTACATCTTTGCCTTGCAAAGTTTCTGGAATTGATTTTTCTTGAATAGGGGTTGGGGTCTTAAAGTTAAGACGATCTAACACTTGGACAAAGTCAGAAGACAATCCAAGATTTGCAAAGAGCGAAGAGCTCTTTTGTGAGTCCTGTTTCATAAAATAGGGTTTGAACGGCAAGCATGTGCCGTATATTACTCAAACCCCTGTGGCATCACATCTCGACTCCCCTCCTTTTCTAAGGAGGGGTGGGGGGTGGTTGCTATGAGGCTTCCACTGTTGTGATAACTCGATGTACAGGCTTAAGTTTTTAAAATAGTCGGGGAACGCATGGCTATCCCTTAGTACAACTCGAGAAGTGTAGTCTAAATAAGGCTTTTTGTCAATTATTTATAGTACATTATTTATAGTAAAGATTAGGTTTTGTGATTGACAAAACCGCGTTTTTGTGCTATTATTTCGCGTTAATTAATAAATCTCTATGATTAGAAAAATACTCATTTTGCCATTAATAGCGCTGATTATTATGCCTTTTAATTCAGTGCTTGCCTCAACGCTCCTAGCTGATCCTACATCTGAGGTAGTTGATAATATATCTGAAATTAAGTCAGTAGATTTTAATACTGATTTTTACTTTGAGACAAACAGCGAGAAAATGGATAATCCATTTAGTCTCCATACTGACTTTGATGGTGTGATTGATGAACAAGGAAACGGTTCCTTTGATTTTGCCCTTCAAGTGACTGATTATGATAGTCAATTCAAAGATTTTTACGGATCAATGATTGTAACTCACGACAAAATATATTTCTCACAAGCAGGAGATGATTGGTTTTTTATTAAAATGAATGATGGCCAGATCTCATTATTTTCAGAAAACGAAGAAAATGATTTGGACCAAATAAAAACATTAATTACTGAAATGCTAAAAAATGGGGTGATTGAATATCATGCGGAAACAGTTGATTATATTAGCGGTAAACTTGCTGTTCGTTATTATTACGAAATCAATTGTGAAAAGCTGGCCGATTATCTGATTGAGCAAAGACAGATTTCTAACACCGACGCTATTAAGCTGAAATCACTGCAGGAGCAAAACTTAAAGATTAGTGGTAACTTCTGGATTGATACAGTGGAGATGATGCCAGTAATGTTTACTTTGGATGTTGTCAGTGACCCTGTGGGCGTGGCTTATACAAAGTTCGGCTTCTCAGTTTTGTTAAATAGTATTAACAAAGTAACAAATATTCGTGTACCAGAAAGTGCATTGTCATTTGAAAATTATGATAGTCGTCAGACAGAAGATTTTGTTATGTCTAGTATTGATAGTATTGAGTCAAGCCTAGACACTGACGGCGATGGTTTAACAAACCAAGATGAGACAAATATTTGGAAGACTGATATCTTCAGTGCTGACACTGACGGCGATGGTTATAAAGATGGAACAGAAGTGATTAATGGTTACAATCCAAACGGAAAAGGTAAACTTGATTCTGATGGTGATGGTCTAAGTGATTACAATGAGATGACTATTCACTGGACAAATCGTTTCGACACTGACTCTGACAACGACGGATACAACGACGGGTTAGAAGTTGCCTACGGCTATGATCCAAACGGTCCTGGTCGATGGTAAAAAATAATTAAAAAAACACCCTGCAAGCAGGGCTGTCCTAATGCTTGAGATTTATGGTATCCAAGCACACAAAGGGTAACGGTAACCACAGAACGCCGGTATTTGCGCTTATTCTCTTTATTTGAACGAATCCAGTTACTGGCTTTTCTCGTTTTTCCTGATTTGTAGGTGCCAACCTATAAAGCAGGCGACGCGAGATTGTATCAAACGTCTAACCGAATCGTGTCGAAGTCGACACGTCCGGAGGCATCCGGGCCAACTTCATGGAGGCACCATGCGCAACACCATCGGAATGACCAAGTTCGCCCTCGGCCGCCACTTTGCCAACAAGAACTTCGCTGGCACCCGCATCGTTGGGATGACCGCCGAGGAGCTCGTCGAGATCGCCAATGCGGCGCTCGAGGCGGGCGAGATGCTGGTGGACGGCTACGCGCCGTTTTGCAAGCACCTCTTCGTCCGCAACACCACAACCACCACGGCCCCCATCGCGGCCATCACCCCCGACAACGCACACCTGCTGCGCTCCGGCTACGAGGCGCGGCGCGAGGGTGAGCTGCCGGTGCTGACCCGCTGGTTCGAGGGGTTGAAGGCGCCGCAGGCGGAGTGGCTCGACATCATCCTCTACAACCGCGAGGCACTGGAGGAGGAAGCCGACCAGACGCCGAACATGGAGCGCGATGTACCCGACGCCGAGTGGGGCATCGTCTCCATCAACGCCGGCCTCAACCCCGCCGAGGACCCCATGCCCCCCATCACCATGATGCGCAACGCACTGGGTAAGGAGGAGGGCGGCAGCGGCGTCGCCCTCAACCGCGAGGCCTACCTCGCCTCGGTGGAGTTCTGGAACAACCACGCCATGATCCGATAGGGTCTGGCACACTCGCTCACGCACCCGCGTGACGGCAGACGTACTCGTCGCCGTCCTCGGGTGCGTCTTGCTTTTTATTAGTATTACGCAAAAATTACTGTTTTCTTCAATAGCAAAACGCTCCCCGTCTAGGAAGCGTTCTACATGGCAGGGGCTCATGAGCGAGGTGCGAACTATTATTCTTCAATCTTACTCATAAAATAATTCTCGGTAGTTCTTTGACAGTCTTCAACTTTAGTTTCTGGTTAATTCATATTGCTAGCACCGGGTCCAAGTTCAGGCGTCTTTTCTATAAGGTTTCCGTTTTGATCATAAAAGGAAAGCCAGCAAGAATCATCACCGCAAAATACAGTTTCATAAATTCTATTCTCTGTTTCCGTACTCGTGCAGATATAATAAATATCTTCAAAAGGTTCGGCCTCCTTATTAACTATTGGGAAATCTTCGTCAACTACGGCACACCCAGCTCCCATTAGTATCATTATAAACAAAGTCAATAAGTAGTTTTTCATATATTCAGTATACTATAAAGTTCACAGTCTACGAGCCACCAACGAAAAAGACCCAGTAAACACTAATTATTCAAACTTTCTTTTACTCTCTTCAATAACGGAATTGAGATTGACCCACTTTGTTTTACAGATTTTTCTCGCAACCTTGCAGATTTTTCTGAGATATAAGCTTCATAGTAAACCAGCCGCCAAGGACATCTCGGTTTCGTGGATTCAACTTCGCCATCATTGTGTTGTGTGAATCTTGCTCGCAAATCGCCGGTAGATCCTTTGTAGAAATAATTTAAATCCTTCTGACTTTGTAGGATATAGAAATACCACATAATAATTCCATTATAGCAAAAGAACACCTTTCGGCGCTCTTTTGCTATCACATTGTTACGAACCGTGACCTACACTATTCTCAACTGCAGACTAAATGCCCGCATAAAATCTGAGTGGCAGGCCACGTCGTTCGCGAACGACGTGGCAGGGGCGCTGGGGCTCGAACCCAGAATAAAGGTTTTGGAGACCTTCGTGATACCATTTCACTACACCCCTATTTTTTTGTGCAGGCAAATAATACTATAAATTCCTTATATTTGCAATAATTTCCTATAAATATATAAATAAATGCCAATGGTGCTGTCAAAATATATCAATGGTCTAGGTCAGGAGTCGGCTGTGGAAGCACCGATCTCGTTAACCTGGCGCAAGAATGGTAGGACAATAAACCAATTTCAAGGCATGAACATGCCACTTCTCACCGATGACGGGTCAGTCATGTTTGGTGGGATGATGGATGAATATGTAGTGACGGTGGGAAGCATCTCCTACACTTACACCATCAGAGACGGAAGCTAACATCCGTCTAAAAAACTAGCCGCCCCGTCGAAGACCGCCCCGTTGTCTTCGATTTAGTGGGCGGTATTTCGTTTGCGTACTAATAACTATCCATGTTTATCAACTTAAACAAAATTAAATCGCGTCACATTAGTGACGATCGTCACTAATGTGACGCGATTTCTCACATTCATCATATAAATTTAAACCCCACCGTGCAGAATCGGTGGGGTTTTTGATTGGACGAATAAGAGTGGTCTGTGCTTTTATCTTTAATTCGTGCTAAAATTTACAGATAAAACTAATATATGACATTTCGAGAAAATGTGATTATTGAGGCGCGTAAGCAAAAAGAATTACGGGCACAGGGAAAATCTATTCCAAATGAATATAAAAAATATGCTAGGATTAGTGGCTTGGGGATATTCCTCGCTTGTGGCATTGGAGACCTGATTATTATCTTAATCTGTTGGTATACTGGCACCTACTATATATTCTTTATTTTACTTTTTGCTGTTCTATCAATGATTGGTTTAGTGCAATTTCTTATCGGGAGACAATTTCTCAATAATGGAAAATAATTTTGCCCAGGTCCTTGTCCCGATCAATGACCGGCAACTACTTCGAGTTTTTAAAATAAAATCAAGTTCTATGCGAATACTTGCTATTGCTGATCGGCCTTCGTTTGAGTCAATAAAGGAGATTTTATTAAAACAATCGGTTGATGTTATTGTGACTTTAGGTGATTTAGAAATGCATCAAATTCGTGAACTTGAGGACATTAATGATATTCCGAAGTTGGGAGTATATGGCAATCACTGTTCCGGAATGTATATGGCTGAGTTGGGGATCGAAAATATGCATCTAGCTACAAAAGAGATAAATGGCATTATTTTTGGTGGGTTTGAAGGATCGGTTAAATATAAAGAATCATCAGCCAAGATGTATACACAAGAACAGGCGTCAGAGCTTTTAAAGGATTTTCCATATGTTGACATTATGCTCTGCCATGCACCGCCATATGGAGTAAATGACGAACCTGACGATCCAACTCACGCCGGATTGATTGGCTTGCGTGAGTATGTGGAGAAAAAGTCACCAAAATATCTTTTCCACGGCCATACTTACCCAATCGAGGGCCAGCTGGTGACGAAGTTTGGATTAACCAACATTGAGTACATTTATGGCTCAAAGATATTAGATATAATGTAGAGGTTTGTTTGAATCTTATAATGGACGAAAAAGAATTTGCTTATAATAAGATTTTGTTAATCGCGAAGTAAAAAGTATTAACAAAAGCATGCGTCCTTGAGATTGACAAACATAAAACCGCTCGTGCAAATGCATTGAGCGGTTTTATGTCCGACTACCTGAAGGTTCAGGAGTATAGCTTAGCCAAAACAGCTTAGCTGTTTTGGTCCGGACTGATTCAGCTTAGCTGTTTGATACCGGACTGGAATTGTTTGAAATGTCTCGATATATATAACCAGACCCTAGTTATGAGATCTTCTGAGCTAATTGTCCGCAGGCAGCGAGGATGTCTTGGCCCATGGAACGGCGTCGGGTAACATCGATGTTTGCGTTTTGAAGGATTTCTGCAAAGGCAACAACTTTCTCTGTTCGCGGTCCATTAAAATCACCGGTATTGTTATAGATTAGTAAGTTCACTTTTACATTTCCGATTTTTTGCACATAGCGGGCTAGTTTCTTTGCTTCCTCCTCTGAGTCATTCACACCTTCCAAAAGTAGATATTCAAATGTTAGATGATGACGACGATTACCAAAAGTTTCTAAATATTCTTTTGCCCAGGTTGCCAAGTCTTCCAAGAATGTGGGTGTTGATGAAGGCATTAAGCGTTTGCGGGTTATTGGGTCAACACTGTGTAAAGAAACAGCTAGTCTGATGTGTGGCCAAAGAGGATCGGTCAGAATTTGTTGCATGCGAGGAACGATACCCACTGTTGAGACAGTGATGCGCGTTTTTCCAATGTCAGTGTATTTAAGGACAAGGTTGATGGCGTCACGGACATTATCATAGTTCATCAGTGGCTCGCCCATACCCATGACTACGATATTACTGATACGCTCGTCATCCTTGATTTGACTTTGCCAAAATCGAACTTGGTCAACAATCTCGTCAACATTTAGATTTCGTGAAAGTCCAAGTTTGCCAGTGGCACAAAACGCACATCCCATAGCACAACCAACCTGAGTGGAAACGCAAATCGTCCATTGGTCACGGGTGTTTTTCATTAACACGCTTTCAATGGCCAACATGTCATCAGTTTGCAAAAGCGCTTTGCGAGTTGAATAATCCTTTGATTTGATGGTCTTAGCACAACGCAAAGATGTCCACGGTACTTTTTCATCCAGAGTCTGCCGCACTGTTTTTGAAAGTGTAGAAACCTTTTCCCAGTTATGGATTGATGTATCAAACAGCGCTGTTTGAATTTGATCCAGTCGAAACTTCTGCAGATCTGGGAATAAAGATAAGATTGTATCTTGTCTAGTTTTTGAAGTCATATTGAGGTGAGTATAAGGCTATTTGTTAACAATTACAAACTATAGCGCTCTTTACAAAATCTCCTAGATTGGATATTATATGGACGCGTTATATTTGATAAATACGCCGAAATAGCTCAGCGGCAGAGCAACGGTTTTGTAAACCGTAGGTCGTGGGTTCGAATCCCACTTTCGGCTCCATCTTTTTCTTTAATATATTATCAAGTAGGCGAAGCCGAAGATGGCCGAACTTGAACATCTTATCGGCGAACGAGTGGATGTTGTATCATGAAAAATGACTAAGTTTGGTCAGGTTCAAGGAGCGAGCGAGTATGGCTGAGGCGTACCTGAGTGTACGGTGAAGCCGAACGGAGCAAGCGACGCCGAAGATGGCCGAACTTGGGTCGTTTTTCAAGTGCCGTTGTAGCTCAGTGGCAGAGCGCTTCCATGGTAAGGAAGAGGTCGGCAGTTCAATCCTGCCCAACGGCTCCAGTGATTTAGTAAAGGAAAAAATGGGTCGGTACCAAAGCGGTCAACTGGGGCAGGCTGTAAACCTGCTGGCAATAGCCTTCGGCGGTTCGAATCCGTCCCGGCCCACCATCCCTTTTCGCTCAACTCTGTTGAGCTACGGAGGGATTGTTACGCAAAAACATCCGAGCGATCGGATGTTTTTGTTTAGGTTATAACCTTTATTTTTATAGCTTTCCCATTTATTAAAGCATCAGCAATTTTTTTATTAGCAGAAATTAAGATTCTTTGATATGTACTTTGTGATGTTTGCATTTTTTTGGCAGCTTTTGTTTGTTCCATGTTTTTATCATGTCTCAAACGGTAAGCTTCTATTTCTTCAGCTGTAAGCTCAACAATTTCAAGTTCTCTCATTGGTATGCCCTGAGGTTTAAAAAAAGTAATACTTGGATTGAATTCAATTTTTCGACAAAGTCTTGGTCTGGGCATATATTTTATAGATATAATTATATCATTATTTTTCAAAAAAAACCCTTTGGCCTTTTTTTGAAGAAAAGTATCTAGGCGTTACTCGGATTGTTGGTTTTTTAGGCTTCTTTTTGCTTCACGAACAGCAGCTAGCTCCTGTTCGAGTATTTTTTCTTGATCATCCAAGCTGGGTGATTGAAAACCGCAACCAGGACATCGCCAACCGCGATTTGTGTTAGCGCAAGCACCCAATCCTCGTCCAGTTTTTGGACCTTGCCCGTTTGGACCTGTTCTGTCTAATCTCGGCATATTATATATTTAAGATTTTGAATGAATAGATAACTCGATCTTTATTAAATTATCTATTATGAGTATATACCCATAATTAAATAATGTCAAACACAAAAACCACAGATTAGCTCTGTGGTTTTTGTGTTTAATTCGATCGCTTTCTTTCAAACGCTTTTAACTTCTTTTTTCTGATTCTAACAGATTCTGGTGTAATCTCGACAAGTTCGTCATGTCCAATGTATTCAAGTGCTTTTTCAAGAGTCATATCAAGTGGTGGCGTAAGTTTGATGGCCATGTCAGCACCGGATGATCGCATGTTTGTTAATTTTTTTCCTTTGATTGGATTAACATCCATGGTTTCTTTCATGCTTTTTCCAATCACCATTCCTTCGTAAACCTGAACTCCGGCGCCAACAAACAGTGGACCACGGCCTTGGATGGTGTCGAGTGAATAAGCTGATGTGATTCCGTCAAATCCAGAAATAATTGAACCAGTTTTTCTGGTATCAAGATCACCTTGATATGGTCCGTAGTGATCAAACTGGAAAGAGAGCGTTCCTTCACCGCGTGTGTCTGTAATGAATTCACTTTTGTAACCAAGCAGTCCGCGGGTTGGAATAAGATATTCAAGTCGAGTTGATCCGTTTTGAGATTGAATATTATGCATTTCACCTTTGCGTGCTCCCAGTTTTTCGATCACGATTCCGGTATAGGCATCAGGGATATCCACGATAACTTGCATGATTGGTTCAAGTTTTTGGCCATCTTCTTCTTTGTAAATCACTTGTGGCTGACCAACTTGCAATTCAAATCCTTCGCGGCGCATTTGCTCAAGCAAGATCGAGATGTGCATTTCACCTCGTCCACAGATTGTAAATACATCTCCAGAATCAAGACCATCGACTATTAGTCCAACATTAGTTTCACATTCTTTTTTAAGACGATCACGAATTTGTCTTGAAGTAACTAGTGAACCCTCGCGCCCAGCTAGTGGAGAATCATTAACCATGATGTCCATTTTTAAGGTTGGAGGATCAATGGCAATAATTGGTAGTGGCTCTGCTTTTGGATCCTGTGCGATCGTATCACCAACATAGATATCAGGAATACCAGCAATTTGGACAATGTCACCAGCAATAGCTTCATCGACCTCAACTCGACTTAAGCCTTGAAAAGTAAAAATTTTTGATATCTTATTAGTGTCGCGTTCCATGTTTGGAGAAATGCGAGTGACTTTCATGCCAGCTTTGATTGTTCCTTCAAAAATTCGTCCCACAGCCAAGCGTCCAACATAATCATCATAGGCAAGGTTCGCAGGTTGCATGCGCATTGGAGCGGTGTGATCGCACGGAGCGATTGGTACAGATTCCAAAATCATGTCAAAGAGTGGTTGAAGGTTTTCACCAGTGTCATTTATGTCGCGAAGGGCAATGCCTTTTTTGGCATTAGTGAAAAGAAAAGGGAAGTTGAGCTGTTCTTCGGTTGCGCCAAGCTCGACAAAAAGGTCAAAAACCATGTCTAGAACTTCGTTTGGTCGCGCAGTCGGCTTATCGATCTTGTTAATGATGACAACTGGCTTAATTCCTAGAGCGAGTGATTTACGAAGCACAAATTTTGTTTGTGGCATCGGACCTTCATAGGCATCAACTAAAAGGAAAACTGAGTCTACCATTCTTAAAACTCGTTCAACCTCAGATCCAAAGTCAGCGTGACCAGGAGTATCAACAATATTGACCTTAGTGCCATTAAGCATGATTGAAGCGTTTTTAGCGTAAATGGTAATCCCACGCTCCTTCTCAAGCTCGTTAGAATCCATTACGCGTTCTTCAATAACATCGCGTTCATTAAATGTGTTTGATTGTTGTAGCATGGCGTCAACCAAGGTTGTTTTACCATGATCAACATGAGCGATAATCGCAATAGTTCTAAAATCCATATTTAAGTTAACTTACTAGCGCGCGAGCATACCATGTTTAACAGATTATGTCCATTGTTTATTCGTGCGTTTTAGTAAAAATGATTTATAATGTGCGCATATGAAATATTTTGTTTTTATTTTGTTTTTAATGGCTTGGTCGGTTTTTTCACCAAAACTTGTTTACGCTATCCCACCGCCAGAGTTTTTAATCCAAGCTGGGTCGCAAATAATCCAAATTTTTTCCATTGTTCTATTAACAGCTTCAGCTGGAATGAGTATTTTTTGGAGTCGTATTGTTGGGTTTTATAAAAAGCAAAAGCAAAAGAAACTTTTTATATTTTTGTCAGTTGGTATTGTTGTTGCTGGTATTGTTTGTTTAACATTTGGGTTTAATAAAATAAATCGTTTTGTCATTGAAACTGATTATGAAAGTGAATTGTCTGCCATAATTGAAGATAAGATCTATCAATATGATCAAATAACAATTGTTGATTCATCAACTACTCTTGATGATATAGCCAATGACCATGGTGCTTTGTTTATAGAACAGTATTATACAAATATTGGTTCAGGCGCATTGTCAGCCGCTTATGCTGTTTCAAAGCAAACAGTTGATTTTATAACTTTTGCATCTTGGTATCAGGACACGACCGGTGTGGATGTCTACGCCATCTATCCGTTAATGAAAGATAAGTACTCTGCCCACTTTGCTTTATACGAAAATGGAAAGGCGACTCATTATGCTGTGGTGCTAACTCTCGATGCAAGCAATGGTTATTATCGGATTATTGATTCATCGGTTCGAGTTTTGTCTGACGAAGAAGTTGCGTCCCAAATGGGCGAGGTTATTGCCCAGGAGCAAATTTTTTCAGATATAGTCATGACTAACTCTGAGTTTGTAAATGTAGATTTGAGCAAAGTATTTTTGGTTGATGCTCGAGAAGATGAAGAATATGAACTCGGCCATTATCCAGGTAGTTCTCATATTCGTTTTGCCGATCTGTTAGCTGGTGCATGGATTGAATTACCAGCAGATAAAGAGATTGTCATTATTTGTTGGTCAGCAATTCGTGGGTCAGAGATCGCCGAGTATTTGCGAGAGAAAAATATTAATGCCAGATATTTAGAAGATGGTGCTATGGGCTGGGTTGATTATGGTGGTTTGTGGGAAGGAGAAATATTGTTTTCATCACAATATTATGAAGATAGGTATGTAAACACTCTTAGCACAGATTGGGTAAAGGATGCAGTTGAGAATGGAGCTATTTTAGTCGACTCTCGTGATGAGAATGTTTATAACCAAAAACACATTGCTGGCGCGATAAATATAAGTGCATTGTTTACAACCACTGAAGTTTTAGAAGAAAGACTTAATGCAGTGCCGGCAAATAACGGAATTATTACAATTTGTGATGATTACTTAAGTTGTTTTGACGCCAAGATTGTTGGAGTAAAACTTGAAAAAAAGGACATACATTCCTAGGTAGGTATGCGGCGCCATATGAATACTAATTTCGGAGCAAAAGCGAATAATCTGATAAAACTTAAAGATGCTGGTTTTTCTGTTCCAGAATTTCATGCGGTATCAGCCAATGATCTTAAAGTTTTTTCATTTCAGGAAATAGCAAATAAAGCGCATAAGGATATTGGAGCGGTAAGCTATGCAGTGCGTTCAAGCGCATTAATAGAAGATTCCAAAGAAGAATCTTTTGCTGGACAGTTTTCAACAAAGCTAGCAGTGCAACCAGAGGATTTGGTAGCAGCAATGGAAGCGCTTGTTTGGAATGCGAAGAATATTCTTGGGAGCATTGATGAGTTTGGATTAATAATTCAAAAGTTTATTGAGCCGGATGTGGCCGGCGTTGTTTTTACGCGTGATCCTCAGGGCAATCGTGAACTGACTTTGGAATTTGTTCGTGGTCGAGGAGAGAATCTTGTTTCTGGAAAAAAGAATCCAAAGACTTTATATTTTTATCGTAACTCTACACTTTGGGATGTTGAGTATTTGGATGTGATTCAAAAATCAATAGAGATCGAATTGTTATTTGGATTTCCGCAGGATATTGAATGGTGTCAGAAAGAGGGAAGACTATGGATTTTACAATCAAGACCAATCACGACCATTACTAAAGAACAAAATAAAATCAATGAATTTCTTGATAAAGAGTTGCCAAACGAAAGATTTTTTTATGAAAAAAATCTTATTACCGAAGTTGCACCAAGTCCAACAGAGTTGACTTGGGAGTTGTTAAATAAACTTTATGAAAAGCAAGGGCCGGTTGATTTGGTCTATAAAAAACATAATATAGAATTTCAGGATACAAATTTTCTCTTGCGTATCGGTGGCCAACTTTATGTTGATAAGGAAAAAGAGTTACATTCTTTATTTCCAGCCATGACTTTTTTGCATGATAAACAATATCGCAAAACTTTTGGGTCTTTTAGTGGTTTTTGGACTAGTTATAAAAACATGAAAGCGATAAGGAAATTATCTTTTGATTGTGAAAAATCATTTCTAGATGTTCAAGATGCGATTAATTTCTATAGTTCACAAAATGATTTGGAAAAATCTATTAAAGAATTTTTGCAGGTTTATGAGATTGTCTTTGAAATAAATCTTGGGGCAGCCGATGCCATTGGTAAGTTGAGTCAGATATTGCCAGCGGATATGCAAGTTTCAGACGCGCTTTCATTAAATATCAAACTTACAGATAATTGGTTATTAACACCACCGCAGGGACTTTTGGGAAATAGTTTGGAAGTTTATGATTCAACAGAATTTACTTGTGCAGATTATATTGGAAGCGGTCACGGGGAAAGTGATAAATATTCAAGGTTTCGAGACGAAATTGCTAATGCGCAAAAGTGGCAACTTTTGCGCGAGTACGGCCGTTGGTTAATGCTATCGCATATCAATGGAATCAAGAAATTTGCCAAAGGTGAAGGAAAATATCGAAAAGTATTCCCTTATGAATTACCTGCAAGATTGTATTTGTCCCGCGTGACATCGATTTCAAAATCATTAGGGCTGTCATCTGGAATAGCTTGGGGTAGATTGGTTACAAAAGATGACATAGAAAAAATATCAGGCCAAAAAATTCTTTTTTCAGAATGCTTTACTCCTGATTTGGTTGAGATGTTTGATAAAATCAATGGTATAGTCACTCATCGTGGCGGACTACTATCACACGCCGCCATTGTTGCTCGAGAGTCTGGAATCCCAGTAATTCTAAACGAAAAAATAAGTCGATCAATGATTGGAAAAAATATAGAAATCAATGGGGGAACGGGCAGTTTTGTGGTAAGATAGAGAAGTATAACCTAGAGTAAATGTCTACAACCTCTTAAATCTCTAATTACCTCTAACCACCTTATTTATGAAAGGATTCCATATCGAACTTGAGCAAGCAACACTTGAGAATGATAATTTTCGTAAGGTTCTCTACACTGGACCAAAAAGTCAGCTAGTTTTAATGGCGCTTTTGCCAGGGCAAGAAATTGGCAATGAAGTGCATGAAGATCATGATCAGTTTATCCGAGTAGAAGAAGGTGTTGGTGAGGCCACAATCGGAGAGGACAAGTTTGAACTTAAAGACGGAAGCGCCATCGTAGTCCCAGCCGGAGCCTGGCATAACATCACAAATACATCAGACCATGACTTAATGAAACTCTACACTGTTTACGCACCACCAGAGCATCCGGAGGGGACTGTGCAAAAAGACAAGCCTCAGAATGATTAAATAAAACACAATATCGATCCCCCCTCCTTTTCCAAGGAGGGGTTGCGATAGTCCTCCGTAGCCTTGTGCGAAGGAGGAGGGGTGGTTGCTATAGCTTCCGCTCGATGATGACCCTTCTGGATTGGACCTTAGATGGGCCTGTTCCTGAATAACATAA
>DMOG01000013.1 GCA_003453595.1 Candidatus Uhrbacteria bacterium | reverse complement strand
AAATGGGATTGGGGAACATGCCCATAAGGGAAAAACAGGCATAAAGCGGCTACTCAGCCTGTATATAAAAATATGTCCAATTATCAAATATGACAATATTTTGGCAAAATACTTGACATTAATTCTACAAAGAGTATAATAATGATATATTAAGACAAATTAATGTCATTTATTAAAAAATATGTTTATAACACGAATTAAGGCAAGTAACTTCTATGGGATAAAAAATCCCATAGAAGTATCCTTCACTGAAGGGGGCGAAAAGGAAAAAATAGGTTATGTGAATATAGGGAAAGAAAGAGCATCTCTTATTTCTGGTTTTTATGGTGCAAATGCCTCAGGTAAAAGTACCATATTAAACATTATTGATACTATAACTAGAGTTATGGTGTCAAAACAACAAGAATCCATACTTACTCCTAATGGTATGCAAATAGAAACTGCTATTTCTCTTCCTAACTACACAAAGGAAATGGAATCAAAGCCGATTGTATTGGAAATGGATTTTATAATAGAAGAAACTAAATATAACTATTCAATTTCTATCATAAATGAAGGGAAAGAAATTTCTGAGGAGGTATTATACAAAAACAACAAAAAAATCTTTAGTAGAAAGAATCACAGTATTTCCTTGGAAGCTAATATGGAAAGCAAAATGGGTTCTTTGGCGAAGAATATTGTAGCACCAAAAAAGTCTTCTTTTCTCTCTGTAATTTTAGATGACAGTTCGGATATTTCTGTATTTGCAAATCTTAAAGAAGAAATCGGTGTTTCTAATCTTAGCCAAATAAAAACTAAATTTTGTTTCATTACTGACAAGCGTTCAGTTCAAATGGGACAAAATAATTTAAATGGATTATTTGCTTTTGCGGTTAAATATATTAACAGTGACACGAAAATACAGGATGAAATGCTTGCCATAGTAAATCCTGTATTAAAATATTTTGAAACACCTTCTTTTGAGACTCTTGTTATTAAAAAAGAAGGCGATCCAAATCCTGCAAACAAATCTTTTACTTTCACTTATGAGGCAAAATATAGCAACTTCTATAAGAATCTTGGTGCCACCGAGCTTTCTGCTGGAACACGCGAACTCGTAGCATATATAGGCGATATTCTTAAGATATTAAAAACAGGAGGTGTTGTTGTTTATGACGAAACTAGCAAATTTTATCACCCAGATATGGAGATTGCTATCCTCAATCTTTTTAAAGATAAAGACATAAACAAAAATAATGCGCAGTTGTTCTTTTCTTCTCACAATCATGAAACTTTTGACCTCTTGCAAAATGATCAAGCACACATATTAGAGAAAAAAAATGACAATATCACTGTATCAAAAGTATCTGATTACAATGTTAGAGAGAGGGATAATATAAAAAGTAAATATCGTCTTGGCTCCATTGGCGGGGTTCCTGACACTATAGATTTCAACAGAATTATAAATAATCTTTTGTAAACTTTATGGAGAAGAAAAAAAGCTTCATAATATATTATTTATTGCTTTGCGAAGGAACTACAGAGTATAATCTTTTTGCATACATAACAAGAAATAAGTTTAGAGGATTGTTTGATAAGTCTAATATTAAGTTTAGCGATAGGGTGCAAATTGTAAAATCAAACGTATCTCAAGGCAAATTAAATGGTGCTGGTACTATTAGTAGTTTTAAAGCAAAATACGACTCTATCAAGAAAAAGTACTCTGGGCAGACATTGTTCTTTGTCTTAGATAAAGACCTTGACGACTCTTCGCGAATAGAAACCATGATACAAGCTGGTGGAGATATTGTTCAATTCTTAATATGCAATTCTGAACACCTATTATTAAAACTTGCTGGAAAGAGCCCAAAAGAGCCTTCAGATTTTATCACTCTGAAAGATTTTAGAGACTATTGCAAAGCAGAGTTTTTAAAACAATTTGGAAAAGACGCTCCTAGGTTTAAGGATTTCGATTTTGACTTAGTTTTCAATAATTGCACAGAAGATGAAATAAGAGCCAACTTCACCGAACTTTTTGCTACTACAGAATAAGGAGTTTTGGATTTTGGGCATTCACCCCTAACCCCTCTGCCCAAAATCCAAAACGGAAAAAGAAATTTGAAAATTTTTTAAAACAATTCCGACTGCTGTCGGAAAAAAGAAAAGGAATACATCAGCTAACACGGCATATCTGGTTACGGCTTTTTACAAAAGCCTCCACCCATATTTGCCTTCGCTACGCTACGGCAAACATCAGATATGCCGAAACGTTATGTGAAATATGCTTTTATTTTACCCGATAGGGCACACTTTTCGATAACGAACAAAATTTTATTTTTAATTAAAAAAAGGGGGGGGTATTTGTAGTTTTCTTCGCTTCGCTACGAAAACGATTATAAATTTTAATTATTACAAACATATGGGACATGCTTATAAAAATTTTTGGAGTTTAAATACAGATGGGGCTGTTACTATTGGAATTTTAAGAGGATCGACTCCTATCGTCCTAAATGCATAAAAATTTGACTAAATTCCTTAATATGGTATACTGTAAATAATTAACTAAACCATATTAAGCATTTCTATGACTTATCTATCTTCAATCGTAAAAAATCGTTTAGAAGAAAAATTATCTAAACTCAACAAACTTCGCCCCCTACCGAAATCTGCGGTGCAAAAATTACGAGAAAAATTTCAGATTGAAATGACCTACAACTCAAACGCGATTGAAGGCAACTCCTTAACTTTAAAAGAGACCTTTTTAGTTATTAACGAAGGCCTAACGGTAAAAGGGAAACCTTTAAAAGACCATTTAGAGGCAAAGGATCATCACACCGCCTTGGAGTATCTTTACGACCTAATAGATAAAGATAAAAAACACACCATCTCGGAAATGCTAATACGAAACTTGCACCAGATTATTATTCAAGAAACCGATAAGGAATGGGCTGGAAAATACAGAAACGCCAACGTGATTATTGGCGGAGCGAAACATACACCAACTGACGCTCTGCAGGTTCAAAAAAAAATGCACGACTTAATCAGTTGGCTTAATCAGCAAAAAAACAAGACGAATATCATTGAGCTTGCTGCTTTACTGCATCACAAATTAGTACATATTCACCCATTTTTTGACGGCAATGGAAGAACGGCACGGCTTACTATGAATTTATTACTAATGCAAGCTGGTTATCCGCTGGTTATTATTTTAAAAAATGACCGCAAAAAATATTACGATGTACTAGAAATGGCGGATGGCGGTAAATATGAACCGCTGGTAAAATTTATTGCTCAATCTATAGAGCGCTCGCTTGATATTTATTTGAAAACTTTAACCCCCGCAACTACAAAACAGGAAAAATTTATATCATTGACTGAAATATCTAAAACCACTCCTTTTTCTGCAAAATATTTAAACTTACTGGCAAGACAAGGAAAATTGGAAGCATACAAAGAAGGTAGGAATTGGCTAACTTCAAAAGAAGCGATTGAGCGATATCTAAAAAATAGAACTCGACAAAGAAAAAACTAAAACTAAACCGGGGTCTTAGCGTAGGGGCATTCACCCCCAGCCCCTCTGCCCCCACTACGCTACGGCAAACATCAGATATGCCGAAACATTGTGCGAAATTCCGACTAGTAAATAGTGGTGATTTGAAAGGTTTTGCAAACAAAAAAGCACGTCTTTGAAACGAACTTTTAACTGTTTACCCGTCGGAACTGTCGTACAACACCGAGTATGCGGTTACGCAAACAACAATTTTCTTTTTGATTTTTTCATTTTGAATTGTCCTTTTCAAACAGCCAATTTGGCCTCTCAATTTCTACAAAAAATCTGTGTGGAACCGCCACTTCTCTCCACACAGACGTGATGAGTTGCGGCGGTTCCTTGGTGGCCTCGTCCCCTGTGGAGTGCGCCGTCAGCTCTTGAACGAGCTGCGCAGCGACCGCTCCGTGAAGTCCCAGACGCGCCGAGGCTCGCTGGCGTAGACGATCCAGAAGATGTCGTCCTCGCCGTCGTTCGTCACCGCGCCTGAGGAGTGGGCTTCCTCGATGATGGCGTCGGCGTCGTAGGGTTGATCCCGATCTTCCTCGACGACGAGGACGTACTCGGGGCAGGTGGATGGGGACTGAGGCGGACGATGGTCTGTGTACATTGAAATCTCCTTCGGTTCGGGTTACAGACAGAACATCGTCTCACAAAAAACGGCCATTGTCAAGGGCTTTATGCAGTTTCTTTGCTAAGATAAGCTACTTTTAATACAACGACGTCCAAATTAATTGTTTAAAAAGGACTATAATATTGAAATCAAAAAGAAAATTATTGTTTGCTCCACTCAAATTCGGCTTATTGAAATTGAGGGTCAGAGGCGGTAAAATAGGTAATATTAAAAACAAAGTTTATCGTATAAACAAAGAGTCGAACTTCGCATACGCCAAAATGTTGTGGCGAAATCGCTACGCTCTTTCACCACAATTCAAAAAATATTTTTCTTTTAATAAGGAATTTTGACAGGCTTTTTAAAAAGGGGAATAAATTTGTTTTTTTACTTTTTTGATTAGGGGAAATATGGTGTTTCCTTCGCTACGCTACGGAAACGATTTTTGAATTAAAAGAAACCGCCGTGTTGGCGGAATCTATAATTTTCACTTTTCGTCCTGCTGTTTACAACCTATTAGGACTCATCAGTGCCGATCTCATCGGCAGAAGTGAGGGAAGGTGGTAAGACCTTCCTGGTGGAACGATTCCCCTGCTTACCCAGGGTTGAGACTAGGCCTCGAAGAAGTCGCCTCCCTGGCCGTAAAGGCCACGGACGATTTCGACGCACTTCTGGAGGACCTTGCGGGCCTCCTCCGGCACCGCCTCCTCCGCGATCTCCTCCCAGTCGTCGCAGTTGACGTCGTCGGCCAGGTGGTCCTGATTGGACCAGAGGGACCAGTAGGCCCCTTCGACCTGGTTGAGCCCATCGCGGCTCAACAAGACCTCGAGCGACATCCGCTTGTGCCGCAAGAAGATGCGGCAACCGCGGTTTCGGTCCTGCGACCAGTCCTCGCACACGACGAGGGCGTACATGACGGGCTCGTGCCCGTCGTCCGCGCCCCACGTGCTCGCCTCGCCGTAGATGGCGACGAAGTCGGACGGGACGTGCACGTTGCCGCCCCCATCGAACTTCGTGCACCATCCGGTATCGGTCACGAAGGGGCCGTCGTTGTGACGGTCCCCGACGGTCTCGAGGTCGGCGGCTGCGATGGCGAGCTTGTCGTAATGCGAACGAACCAACTGGATACGGAACATGGCTTCCTCCTTTTGAGGCTACCCCGAGCCTAGCGGGGCCGAAAAGAGTGTGTCCCACAACAGGACATTGCTCCTTCGGAGATCGAAGGGATCACAGCGCCACCACGGCACCGCACCTCCCTCCTTTTCAGAGCTATATTATTAAAGCGCTAAAAAGGAAAGAGGTAATCCTTTCGGTTTTCTTCGAGATCTGTCTTTTAAAGAACATTGTCAGTTTGGAGATTTCATCACTGTAGAACAGGACTCAATCAACTCAAATAACAACCAAGTGTGGCATGAAAAAGCAGTTTTGTCAATGCCAATATGTCGTCGTTCAGCAATAACGTCACAGTCTAGCGTTCAGCAAAGATGTCACATTTAGGCCTTTAGAATAATGGGTTAGAGAGTAATTGAGCGCCTGAATTTAGCTTCAAAACAGCTTCTATAATGGCCAGAATACTCGTTACCCGTGTTTCTGGCTCATAGTTGCCTTTACTGCCTATATGACATCTTTGCTGGGTGACAACATGCCAAATCCCAAAGATAGGGCTTGACTTTGCTAAAATAAGCCATTTTTTAACCAACATCCCTGCTTTTTACCTTAAAACAGGTGTCTGGGGTGGCGGGCATTCACCCCTTGATCCCCTCTGGCCAAAATCCAAAATGGAAAAAACAAAAATTAAATTCTTTTTGAGCCATTCACCTCAAGGCGACCAAAAGGAAAACATGCACATCGCACAACAGTCGGCTGTGCGACATGGCGGTCTAACAACTTCGTTGCCATACCACCACGATCGCATAGCCGACGGCTATTGTGTAACATACACTTTTTTCTTCTTTTTTGTTGAGGGGGAATGTAATTATATCGACTTTTACAAACAAAAACGAACGAACAAAAACGAACAAAAACAAACAAAAACGAACGCTGGAAAAACCAATGAAATTATGTTAAAATATTAAAAATATCAAAATGCTATGGCAAATAATATAGAAAAATTCGGCAAACCTAAATCAATGAAAGATTTAGAATTGGAAGAGGGACTCCTTGATTATAAGGAGGAAAAAATTGAAGCAGCAACAGAAGAAAGGCGCGAAAGAGCACAAAAAGCACTGGAAAAACGAGAGCTGGAACGAGCAGAAGAAAAAGAGCTGTGGCAAAAGAGAGTTGATGATCTTTTCCAATCCGGGAATTTTGATGAAATAAAAACCTTGCTGCGCGCACGGCCAGAATTAAAACCAAAACCGGAGATCGTGCGGACGCGACTCAATGATTTAATAACTTCACGGCCATCAAATTGGGAACGTATTTTTTCTGATATTCAAAATATTTCCGACATTCTACCGGATTCAACAGTGGTAGAACAAGAATTCAGCGCATTGTTTTCACAATTTGGAAATGAAAAAAATATTCTTGATCAGTTGAAGGCTCTCAAAAAGATCACGGGATTCACACCTTCGCAGGAGCAAATACAAGGGAAATACCGAGCTATTCTAAAAGGGTACAATTTTAATACAGAAGATTTATTTAAGGACATTCAATCTCTTACCGGAGTTAAGCCGGAACGAGCATTGTTTGACGAAGTATTAGCCGATGGAAGAATTGATAATATCAAAAAATACGCACCATTATTTGGAGTGGAGCTTTCTAGTGAGATGGTGCAAGCAATTTATGAATCACACTTCGCAAAATACGGTTCCTTACCCATTTCTCAATTACCTGAGAAACCAAATGCGGATTTAATGCATAGAATTTATGCAAAAATAATTGAACAAAGAGACGATAGGTGGATAACTGTCTTGCAGGAATTGGAAAAAGCAACCGGTGTAAAACCAATATTTTCTGCTAAACAAGTACAATCAATATTTGAAGACTTTTTGTCCAAAGGCTGGTACGGAAGAATAGGATATATTGGCATCGAGCAAGTTGTTGACCTAACAGGAATGCACCCATCGCCAGAAGCAATTCAAAAGAGAGCATTGCAGATTGTTGATGGAGGTCATCATTACATTGATCAAGGAAAAAGAATAAAAGATAGCATACAAGCTTTCGAAGCTGCTACGGGCAAAAAAGTTGAAATACCGGAACAGGAAATCCAGGCTCGATATCAGCAGGCAATGACAGATAGAAAAGCGCATGTAATAAGCAATTTATACGGAGCGTTTGGGGTTAAACCGACCGTTGACAAAGAAACGGCTAGAAAATTTATTGTTTCATTTGTTGATGATACTTACCACAATCCGGTCCAAGAACTGGCGAATGTTTTTGGAATCACTTTTGAGGTAATAAAGAAAGAGGTGGCGGAAAAATTTGACGAAGCATTGGAAGGCTTGAACTTTGATAAAGTGAGAAAAATCCAAGAGATAACCGGCGAGCAACCCAGCCGAAAGAAACTAGAAGTAGCTCTGCAGAAAAAGCTTGAACAGGAGGCGCTTCGCCCGCGTCATGATCGAGGAAGTTATGATCGCGGTGATTGGCCTCAACAGACAAAGGCATTATTTGAAAAGTTTGGAGCAACCATACCGGAAAAGATTATTGTTGGTCTATACGACACATTAATTGATAATGAAGTCATCTACACGGATTCTCTTGAAAAATTGCACGAAATGTCAGGCGTATCGATCCTGCCAGCATTAGCACAAAAAGCATATGAAAAAATCTTATCAACAGATTACTCTGCTAGTGTTACGACAAAAGAAGGCTCGACATACAGCTATGGACGAGCTAGCGCCATAGAAAAAATATTTCAAATGAGCGCCAATACTCCTGTTTCGGTTGCGGAAGAACAGGTGCAAAAATTTTATCGTTCAAGGCTGGAGGATTACTGGGGCGGTATTTCAGATATTTCAAAACTGGCAGAAGTTACCGGCATTTCTCCCCAATTTGACAGTGCCGATGTTAATCAAATTTACAGAAAATGGCTTTTGGAGGGTAGCTTTGACAGAGTAAAACGCACGCAAGAGGCAATAGGTATTGCATTACAGCTTGATGAAGAAACAAGGGAACAATTATCGCAAAGTATCAGCGAAGATTTGGCAAAAGCGACTTCAGAAAACTATACCAGAGAGGAGTATGGCAACAAGAAATTTGACAGCTATGGATTGAAAGAAGATCTCAAAAAAGTCGCGCAGCTTATTGAAACCTCTGGCGTACGACCGAATCCTGAAAAAGTACAACAAATGTATGATTCGGCTATCGCAAGCGACCCTTACCCTTTTACCGTGATTGATAGTATTGCCAAAACAACTGGCATAAAGCCACAATTTACTCCTAAACAGGTACAACAAGCATGTGAAAAATTTTTACAATCCGGCAGATTGGCTTATCTTGAAGCTCTACTTGAATATGGGCAACCTAATTTTGATCCGGCTCTAGTGGAGAGCGCATATCATGCGTTATTGCGCAATGCGGCTGCTGAATGGGACAAAGATGGGGATTATGGTAATTACGAATACTTTACTAAAAATTTTGCTGATAGATTGTTGGAGCTGCAAAAAATGAGCGGAGTTGAAGCTGGTGATGATGTACTGGCGCAAGCCTTTCTGCGTAATGTAAGTTCAAACAGACGAAGCTATTACGCTATCGAAGACGGCATTAAATTTTTGAAAGAAAAATTCGGCAGGGATATTGACCAGCCGCTTGCGCAGGAAATTTATGTGGCTATTTTGAAAGAGAAAAACCTGGGTGCAATCGGTGTACTGAAAAAAGAAACACAAATCAAACCAGAAATACCGAACGAAGTATTGCTTGCGACTGTAGACGAGTTGATACAGAACAATCAATTTAAAGATTTGGCATACCTAAAGCAGGAATTGGAACTTGAACATTTGCCTGTTTCTGAAGAATTGGTTTACGCAAAATACACTCAACTTACATCTGCCGAAGATTTTACAAAAGATGGCTCGGCCTCAAACAAAGAATTTTTTACATTGTATTCACTGACTGGTATTCAGCCACAAATCACAGAGGAACAATTGGAACATATTTTTAAGAACAGCCAATTTGAAAACTGGCAGCCTCTCGCGGAAGCACTGCGTGCTAATCCATCGCCGGAAGCTGTACAAGAAAAGTATTACCAATATTTGATTGCGAGACATTGGAAACTTAAAGACGATCTGGCGGCCATTGAGCATTTTTCCAATGTCGCCATTAACGAAACAACTGTACAAAGAGCCTTGAATCATTGCGCTGCTACATCCGAGATAGAGAAAATAATAGCCATTGAGGAAGCAACCGGCATGAATCCTGAAATCGACGCTGAAGCAATCCAACAAGGCTATAAACAAGCGCTTGCTGATATGGGAAAAAACGCCTTCAAAAACAGCATTGCAGAAGCAATCAATTATTTTTATGGAGAGCGTGGCGTCGCGCCCGACCAGGAAGTCCTCGGTTTGATGTATGCAAAACTTGTCGGAGAAACCGCGTACGAATTCAGCTTTCAAAAAGACGGAAAGAGAGAATATCCGCAATGGTGGGATGTGCTGAAAGAAAAATTCGGCATGGCAAGTGATGAGGCGGTTCAAAAAACATATTTTTCAGTGTTAAACAAGGAAAAACTAAGTTTTAGAGAATTGCAAAACCTTAAATTTATCCAAGAATTTACCGGTAGCAAGCCAAACATAGACGAGATGGTTGGCATATTGAGTGAACAAGGCATCACACGCGAAGCTTTGGAATATAAATTGCGCTCATTCTATCAAAAAGAGCTGTTGGCCGGCCGCATTGAAAATATTAAAACACTTGCAGAGCAATGGGGTGTTCCTTTTGAGGTTTCAGCGGCTGAAGCGCAGATGATCTACGCTAAAATTTTATTTGGAGATGATAAATTACAAGAGCAGCAATATAAATTTATGGCCGAACATTCCGACCATCTACCTGATGGGGAGATAATACAAAATAAATACAGGGAATTGCTACTAGGGGAGCTGAAAGATAGCGGAAGTATTGACATCAATAAAGTATTTGACATTTGGGATCTAACAGGAATTGAACCGCCGCAAGAATTAGTTGCCGAAGCTGATGGTAAGTGGTTGCAATCACATATAAATCTTATTCGTTATGTACAGTTGCTCGGCTCACAAGACTTTGAAAATTTATTCCCGAAAAAATATACGAAAATTGTAGAACAAATGGGAGAAAAACTGGCAGAAGATGTTGATCTAGCAGATTACTTTTTTGAAAATTTGCATACATATTATACAAAACCATGGACGGCTGATTATTTGGCTAAAGCTGTTTGGCACTACTCGGTAGCCAAAAAATTTAAAGATGCGCTGGAACAAGGTGGCGCTGTTTGGTCATCTCAGCCATGGATTGAAGCAGTGTCTCAACAAGCACATGTCGCAATTGACCAAGGGCCACCACATGACGAATGGGGTGATCAAGACGAACACCATGGTGGCGAGGAAAGCGAGAGTTTTATACAAGAAGACCCATTTGAAAACCACCCGCTCCGTAAAATTCGCTCAAGTTTAGGGCTTGGTCGCGTAATGGCGGAAAAAATAACTCCGGCAGAGGCAGGATTAGAACTATCCGCAGAGGCCATTGAAGCTCTTCGTGAAATTAACGGAATACTTGAAAACGAGCATGAGAGTTTTCTGGAAAGATTTGACAAAAATTCTGCTGTATCTGAAGAAGATAAAATAGCGTTGACAGGCCAGAGTCAAAGCAAGGTAAAGATGAACAACCTGCTTCCAAACGTGCGAAATTTCGTCGGCCGTTATCTTGCCCAGCTCGCAAACGGCGATCCTGAAAAATTAAGCGAGATTATCATTTCACAAAAAGATTCTGTTAAGCGCATGGTTCAGGAAGGCTACAGGCGGTATCTTAAAATTTATGAGGTGGATATTCCGCTTTATGACAAGCTCTATGAAGAATTTGACCATTGGCGCGAAGCCGGTCGTTATCCGATGGAAGTATATTTAGGAAGAGACGGCATTTACGCCTATATTGGTAGACGAGCACAAGACGCGACAAGACGCTCTAAGGTGGGAAGAAAAAAACGCGAACAACTTCGTTCAGAAGGTGAAGTGATTGAAATAAATCCTAAATATTTGGTTTATCCTCGTTATTTTAGAGACTACATTAATTACGATACAAAACGGGCATTTTTGGAGCAAGAGCAAATTTCACCAGACATGGATCCGCTGTTTTATGATACCGGATATACCGGAACAATTCCTGAACAAATCATGCGCGTCATGGGTTTTGACCAAACGGATATTGAAGAAAGAATCCGATTACTTTCAGCTCCAAGTGCAAAACGCAGAGTTAAAGATATCCCTGAAAATGCCAGAAGTGAAATCATTGAGTATATTGAACATAATGCCAAAACAGAAAATACAGCCGTGGGTCTGTTTCAGGATGAAAAAACAGGAAAAATTCGCCATGTTGCCAGACCAACTGAGCCGGAAGAGCAATTCTATTTCATGATGATCAAGCAAGCGATTGCTCGTCATTATGTGGTACAAGAAAGATTAGACTTTGAAGCGCCGGAAAATGCAAATTACGATTCAGAAGATTACTATATCCGTGTTCGCCAGGAATATGCCGATATCTTGCCTGCCGATTTTATAAAAAATCCAAAGCAATATTTTGAACAGCAAGGCATTCTACTCAAGGGAAGTAAAGGCGAAGGTGAATATCCTGATGAAGAAATACTGTCATTCAAATTGGAAGACGGCACAGAAGTTATTGCCAAACGAGTAGAACTGAGAAAATCCAAAGAAGCAAGAAAAGAGTTTATGATTCTTATTGCTTCCAAAAAAGCTGGTTTGTCGACTGCAGAGCCTATTGGATTCCTGTCAGGCAAAAAGGAAGAAGATGGTAGTTATCTGCTTATGGAAAAACTTGAGGGATATTCAGGCAGAAAGTTTGAGAAATATCTTCAGGAGAGCGGTAAATTTACAGACGAGCAAATTACCGGAATTATGAAAACAGTGGCAGAAAAACTGAAAGACTTGGCGCAAATGTTCCGCGATCAATTAAACATAGACAAACGCTGGCGTATTAAAGACACCATTATCCAGTTCAACGAAGAAACCGGTGAAGTTGAGGGTGTTATACCGATTGATTGGGAACGGGTAAAAACATACGATCCGAACAAGCCACAGAAAATTGATTTGGTTGAATAAAGTGTTTTCGATCGGGGCAATTCACCCCTTAATCCCCTCTGCCCTGCGCCCAAAACAAAAAAACAAAATTGAATTATTTTTAAGAGTAATCTGCCTCGGGCAGATTAAAGAAAAACATATACATCAGCTAACACTTTTTTCTTCTTTTTTGTTGATGGGGAATGTGATTATATCGACCTTTTGCTTGAAATATAAACTAAAATTTCCTATAATAACTTTGTTATTTAGCTAACTAGATATATGATAGAACCCTCAATCGATGCGCATAAAGCCGCTGGCTTATGTGGGCATGGTAATGAGCCCAGCACATGTGGTACATGTCAAACAACTGAATTAACACAAGCAGAAGCGTTAGTTCATCAAGAAATGAAAGAGGGGCTTCCAGTTATAAGCGCTGAAGATTATGTACGCTTTTATAACACAGATATTCGGGCTGCTGGCGCAGACACTGCTGTTACTTTTAACTTCCAAGGATTTGTCAAAGAGGAACGTGAAGGATATATACAAGGTACTTTTTATAAAGACACAATGGCAACAAATGGAATATTAAAGGCAGAGGGACATGAGGGTATTCACGTTAGTACCGATGGAGTTATTGATTATAGTGCTTCTGGTAATTATCAGATGAAATCACTAGAAGATGTAGGAGAATACGATATATATATTAAAGTGCCAGGCAAACTTCAAGTAGAAAAAATGTGTGTTGTGAGATACGAATCTTGTACACCGGAAAGTGAATTTGATGGAGATAGTGAGGAATTAGAAAGAACTCGCAGTGAGGATGGATATATAGTAATGAGGTTAAAGCTAGAACCTCGTGAAGATAAATTGGCTCGTCAAAAAGCAGAATTAATTCACAACCAAATTGTGCGATTTGTTGAACGAGGCGGAGCGTTACATGAGATACAGGGTCGAACTAGATCTCTGGAGCATAGATTAGAAAACATATCAGAAGAAGATTTTCCAACACAGAAAAAGTTACTGGAAAGTGAATAAACCATTCTAGACAGAATACCCTTTATTATAGAGGGTATTTTAGTACCGATAGACGGTGAAACAAATTTCCAATAAGGAGTTTTTGAATTTTGGGCATTGAATTTTGGGCATTCATCCCTGACCCCTTTGGCCTGAATTTATGACAACCAATTGTAAAAAAAAGAAAAAAACTGTACATTACATAACAACGCATATCCAATATTGTCACTCGTTTCACTCGTGACAACGTCGGATCATGCACGAATGTTATTTGCAATTCCGATACGCTCCTTCGCCACAACGGCCGGCGGTTACGCCGGCCGTTGTGCAACATTCGCCAGCAATTTAACCAATAAATACCTATGTCTAAAATTTTTGAAATAAAAGAAAGCGGCAGTTTGGGCCGAGGATTATTCGCAACAAGGCTGATTAAAAGAGATGAGTTAATTTTAGAATTTATAGGTCCAATTATCTCCTTTGAAGAAGCTCTACAAAAAACGCTAGACAAATTGTCTTGTCCTCTTCAAATTGGGCCAAGGGAGTATGTTGACATACAAGAGCCGGGTGTTTTGGCAAATCATTCCTGTTCGCCAAATGCTGGTGTTAAAAAAGACCACTACCTTGTGGCAATTGAAGAAATTTTGCCAGGTCAAGAAATTTTCTATGATTACTCCACAACTATGGATGAAGATAATTGGACTCTTGAATGTAAATGTGGAAGCCCAAACTGCCGCCACATTATAGGTGATTTCCGACATCTTCCGCTTGATATACAAAAAAAGTATTTAGATTTAAACATAGTCCAGTCTTTTATCGCCAAAAAATTGCTGACGAACATCGCACAACATTGAATATGAGGAAAAAATGAAATTCACTTTTATATATTCTGGACTTAAATTTCATTTTTTATCCAAATTTATTCCTTTTCTTCTTTTGAAATTTAATAAGGAAGCGGACAAAAACTTCTCATACACGCAAACATTAATTGAAATAATTTAAGAATTTTTTAAACCTTTTAAACATCTATGAAAAATACAGAAAAAGCTTTTAAATGGATAGTAGGTATTCTTCAAGAAAATAAAATTCCTTTTCAACTCTCTGGCGGATTTGCCGCAAGAATTTATGGATCCGATCGTCCTCTTTATGATATTGATATTGAAGTTCCAGATAGTTACTTTGATAAACTACTTCCTTTTATAAAAGATTATTTAATTTATGGTCCTCAAAGATATTTAGATGAAACTTTTGACCTTTTGCTAATGACCTTAAAATATGAAGAACAAGAAATTGATATTTCTGGGTGTGAAACTGATAAGCTATACAATCATGAAACACAACAATGGGAATCTTGCGACACTAAATTAAATGAAGCAGTTGAAAAGGAATTTTACGGTTTAACAGTACCTGTAATCAAATGGCAAGATTTAGTAGAATACAAAAAGAAAATAAGAAGATCGACTGACCTTGAAGATGTAGAAGCTATCCTGCAAAAAAATTCTTAAGGAGTGCCAATTTGCTCTATTGCGAATAATATGCGCGGATAATTCCGCTGTCATGATCCATTACGCTTCGTGGAACTGCGTATAACAGCAGATATCTAAAATTTCTCTCCGCAAACCCGAGAGCCATGTCCCGTTTGGAACCTTTATGGCAGTTTCGATAATTATTACGCTTTTCTTCGGGCAAGCAATTGCAGATTGGTATTTGAGAATGATGTAGAGAGGGAAGCTTAGAGATTAAAGTTTGAATTAGAGAGCTTAAAGTTAAAAGCTAAAAAACACCACATCCTCTTGCTCGTGGTGTTTTTTGTATGCAAAAAACTGCTATTTTTGCTGTTTGATGAATCTAACCACAGGCTTTGGTATAACAAAAATGTGCAAATTTGATACAATGTGGCAGTGACCAAAGATCAAGCTAAAAAACGGATTCAAAAGCTTAAAGAGGTGATTGCCTATCATCGCTATCTTTATCATGTTTTAGATACTCAAGAAATTTCTGACGCTGCTCTTGATTCACTCAAACATGAATTAAAGCAATTGGAAAGTGAGTATCCAGAGTTTATCACCCCTGATTCGCCAACACAGCGTGTTGGCGGAGTTGCGCTGGAGAAATTTCAAAAAGTAAAACACAAAGAGCGGATGCTTTCTATTGAAGATGTTTTTTCTCAACCGGAGTTTGAACAATGGGTTGATAGGGTGAAAAAATATAGTGGAAAAAAGTCGGTCGATTTTTATTACATGACAAAAATCGATGGTCTGGCAGTTTCTTTGATTTTTGAAAATGGATTTTTGATAAGAGCAGCCACTCGTGGTGACGGAAGAGTCGGTGAGGATATCACGCTTAATGCCAAAACAATTGAATCAATTCCACTTACACTCCGAACTCCAAACGAAAGGGAAATAAAGCAATTAAAAAAAGAGTTTGCAACTTCGCCAACATTACTTACCCAGCTTGAAACTTTGAGTGGCAGAATCGAGGTGCGTGGTGAAATTTATATTCCAAAAAAAGATTTTGACAAACTAAATGCATCTCTTAAGAAAAAAGGTGAAAAGACATTTGCCAATCCAAGAAATTTGGCAGCCGGAAGTATTCGTCAGTTAGATCCAACAATAACTGCTTCTCGTCCACTAAAGTTTAGAGCTTGGCATCTGGCTGATATGGGACAAAAAACTCAAGCAGAAGCAATGGCATTATTGCAAATGCTTGGGTTCAAATCAGCCGAGGGCTCACAGGCTGGATCTATTAATGATGTGAGATTAGCTTTTGAACGCATGGGGCGACAACGGGAAAAGATTCCTTATTGGATTGATGGTTTGGTGGTGCGTGTTGATAATCTTAAGGTTTTTTATGATTTAGGAGTTGTTGGCAAAACTCCTCGAGGAATTGTTGCCTGGAAGTTTGCGCCAGAAGAAGCAACTACGGTTGTTGAAGATGTACAGTGGTTTGTAGGTCGTACAGGAAAATTAACTCCTGTTGCCCTGGTCAAACCAACATTTATTGCTGGAACCACAGTCACTCATGCCACACTGCACAATGCTGACGAGATTCGTCGGTTGGGAGTAAAGATTGGTGACACGGTAATTTTAACAAAAGCCGGTGATATTATTCCTAAAATTACTGAAGTCCTAAAAAAGATGCGAACCGGAAATGAAAAAACAATTCGAGTGCCACAGTCTTGTCCGATGTGCGGCGCTCCGGTTATACAGAAAAAGAATGCAGTTGATTATATTTGCTCAAATAAAAATTGTTTTTCAATGGAGCGGGAGAAGATTCTGTATGCAGCCCGCGCGTTTGAGATTGATGGAATTGGCTCCCGAACAATTGAGAGATTTATTCAACTCGGACTTCTAACATCTCCGGTTGATCTGTTCAGACTTCAAATTGATCAAATCTCAGGGCTTGAAGGATTTGGAGAGGTTTCAGGAAAAAAGTTAGTTGCAGAAATACAATCAAAAAAGAAGATTCGTTTATCAAAGTTTTTAACTGCACTAAGTATTGAACATGTTGGTGAAACAACCGCTGATACGCTTGCCAGACATTTTGGTTCAATCAAGTCAATTTCAAATGCATCAATCCAAGATTTGCAAGAAGCACAAGATATTGGCGAGGTTGTGGCCCGGTCAGTCCATCGTTACTTTAAGGATGAGGATCACCAAAAATTAATTGAAGAATATTTACAAGAGGGAATTGAAATTGCCAAACAAGCAATCACCAAACGAACATTGCAAGGTTTAACATTTGTTTTAACCGGAACATTAGAAAAGATAACCCGCGGGCAAGCTAAAGAACAGATTCGCAACCTTGGTGGTAATGTTTCCTCTTCGGTCAGCAAAAAGACTAACTTTGTTGTTGTTGGTAGTGATCCAGGGTCAAAATATGATAAAGCAAAGGAACTTGGAGTTAAAGTCTTGTCAGAGAAGGAATTTTTAAGTAAATTGTCGCAATAAACAAAAATATGCCTGAAATTGAATTTAATGTAGATAATATTGCCAAATTGGCCATGCTTGATCTTACCGATGAGCAACGGGTTCTTTTTACCGAACAGCTACCGTCAATCATGGCCTATGTTAGTAAATTGCATGAGGTGGATACTTCAGAGATAAGCTCATCGGCCTATTTGACTGATCTTGTAAACATTGTGCAAGCCGATGAGGTTTTGCCTTCATCAGAAGAATTACGGGCTGATTTAATAAAAGCATTTCCATGCGAAAAAGGCGATGCGCTTGAGGTGCCAGCAATTTTTGAATAATTTTATGCAGTACAAAACAGCAATAGGGATTCGTCGTGCCATTGAGGCAAAAGAGATTACAGCTATAGAAGTGCTGGAACATTATTTGGAAGTTATTAAGAATAAAGATAATGAGATTGGAGCTTTTTTGGAAGTTTTTGAAAATGAAGCGAGAGAACAAGCAAATAAAATCGACAACATGGTAGCGACTGGTCAATCGCTTCCACGCATGGCTGGAGTTCCCATCGCGATCAAAGACAACATGCTTTATCAAGGTAAGGTTGCTAGCGCTGGATCAAAGATGTTGGAAAAGTATGTTGCGACTTATGATTCGACTGTAGTTGATCGACTTAAGAAAGCTGGTGCAGTAATTATTGGTCGCACAAACATGGATGAGTTTGCTATGGGATCATCAACTGAAACAAGCTTTTGGCAAAAAACAAAAAACCCGGTTGATGTTACAAAAACTCCGGGTGGATCATCTGGTGGTTCAGCAGCAGCGGTGGCTGCGGGCATGGTGCCTGTTTCGTTGGGATCAGACACAGGTGGATCGATTCGTCAGCCGGCTGCACTTTGTGGAGTTGTAGGAATGAAGCCAAGCTATGGTCGGGTATCACGCTATGGGTTGATTGCTCTTGGATCAAGTTTGGATCAAATCGGACCATTCGCCACCACCCCACAGGACGCTGCTTTAGTTCTTGAAGTTATTGAAGGCCTTGATGTTCATGATGCAACTTCGGTTGAACTAACAGAAACAACAGCGTCAGAACTTATTGAAGAGAATTTTAATGGCATGAAGTTTGGAGTTCCAAAAGAATACTTTGTTGATGAAATGGATTCCGAGGTTAAGAAAGTTATTGAAGAGGCCATTAATCAGATTAAAGAAAACGGTGGCACAATCAAAGAGGTTAGTCTTCCACTCACAGAATATGCTTTGTCAGCCTATTATATTATCCAGCCAGCCGAAGCCAGCTCAAACCTGGGACGCTTTGACGGTATGCGCTATGGAACTCGCGCTTTGTCAGACAATCTTAAAGAAAGTTACTTAATGGCTCGAGGTGAAGGATTTGGCAATGAGGTGAAGCGACGAATTATGATGGGCGCCTATGTTTTATCCGCTGGATATTATGATGCTTATTACAAAAAAGCCCTGCAGATTCGTCAGATGATTGCCAACGACTTTAAACGAGTATTTGAAGAAGTGGATGTAATTATCAGTCCTACTTCACCGTGTGTTGCTTGGGGACTTGGGGATAAGTTTGATGATCCAATTGCCATGTACTTGGCTGATATTTTTACAGTGTCGGCGAACATTGCAGGAATTCCTGGAATTTCAGTTCCATGTGGCACAGTTCACGGACTTCCAGTTGGATTGCAGTTTTTGGCAGGAGCTTTTAAAGATGGTAAGATTCTTCGAGTAGCCGCCGCCTTTGAGCAGCTTAAAGTTAATAATTCATAATTAATTCTATGGAAAATAATACAAAAAGTTTTTTCGATGGTAATCCAAAAATGCTCTTTGTTTTTGGGCTAGTTTGTGGAGTTGTCATTACCATGATTATTGGTGGAGGAATACCAAGTTTTGGCAGTGGAAAGACAATAACCGACGACCAGGTTGTGCAGGACGATGGCTCTGGCGATGGCGCAGAAATTGTTTTAGCAGGGATCAATGAGGGCGATCATATTCGCGGAGATTTAGATAAAGCTAAAGTAGTATTGATTGAATATTCGGACTTTGAATGTCCATACTGTGGACGACATAATCCAACCATGGTTGATTTGTACAATCAATATGGCGATGATATCGCTTGGGTCTACCGACATTTCCCATTAAGCTCAATCCACGCAGAGGCAATCCCAGCTGCACTTGCATCAGAGTGTGCTGCCGAGCAAGGCAAATATTGGGAATATGCTGATGCTTTGTATGAGAACCAAGATTCATTAGGTGATGATTATTTCACAGAGCTAGCCGGAGATTTAAAGCTTGACTTGGATCAATTCTCAAGTTGTTACGAAAGTCAAAAGTATTTGGATAAAGTAGAATCAGATCAAGCAAGTGGAGTTGCAGCCGGAGTAACAGGTACACCAGCCACATTTGTCAACGGTCAGCTTGTTTCGGGAGCATATCCAATCGAGACCTTCACCGGAATGATCGACGAGATCTTGGCACAGTAAAGACTTTCCCCATCTCGACATAACTCTCACCTCCCATCTCGACGCCCAGTCCATCTTCGCATAAAGCTTCAATGGATCCTTCATAACTTTAGTGAAGAAGGAGAGAGATCTTCTCGAGCTCGATCAAAGTGAGAAGATTTCTCCCTCCGGTCGAAATGGGGAGGGGGACTTAGAAGACTTCTCCTTCTAGTTGAAGTGGGGATAAGATAAAAAAATCAAAAAACCCGCCGAAATGGTGGGTTTTTGGTATGTTATTTTTCCCTATTCTTTGCTTCGTAATTTACCCAACCAGCAATGCGCATTAGTTCTTTTTGGACAGTTGGTGAGTCGTATTCTCCGTTGTGCATGTGGTTGCTACCGTAGCCTGGTTTTTTTTGGTCAAGATGAAGGTCAAATATTACCTTGCCTTGTTCATTTCCTAAGTAGAGGTGAAAACGAGGATAAAAGCCAGCGGTTGGTTTTAGAGTAAAGCTTTCTTTTTTTGTTCCAGGATCAGTAAAGGGGGAATATCCGGCCCGGCGCAAAACCGCTAAAGGATTTGGGACTTGCTCAAGTGTGAATGTCATTTTCATAACTTTGATGTATTTTTTAGATTTACACTTGAGAATTGATAGCTGTTTGGCTTGTAAAGATGGGAGACTGATGATTTCTCCAGGTCTGAGGCTTTTACCTGCTTAAATCGCGCGTGGATGATGTTAATACATTGCTCAGCCACCCCAGCAGGGAGCATCTCAGCATTAATCACTTGGTCAGCGTATTGTTTGGTGGGCATGATAAATTGGCGAGCAGCTGGAATCATGATTTTGTTTAAATAATCATCTTCAACCCATGGTTGGCGTATTTTCCGGCGTTTAATTTGGCTGTCCTCGGAAAGATCAAAGTAAAGTTTGAGGTCAATAAGGTCGCGAAGTTCGGGATTGACAAGAGTCATAAATCCATCAAACAACATAACCTCGGCTGGCAAAACACATTTTTCACCCACACAACAATCATCTTTGCGAGAGTAGTGGGGAACCATGGCATGCTTGCCTGCTTTTAAATCTTTAACAGCCTGGATCATTTCGTCCCATTTCAAGCTATCTGGATTATCCCAGTTTACACAACCATCAATCATAGGCACATCTTTAAGATCCTTAAAAAAATCATCAAGCTTTAAACGCGAGACATTAGAATATTGTGATTGCAATATCCGGCAAAACAGAGACTTCCCAGCCCCCGAGGGTCCAGCTACAGCAATAAAGTATGGGTTCATAGCTAATATAGTATATCAAATTTTTAAAAAATAGATGCAAAAATCGGCCACCGTTTAATAGATGGTCGATCGCGTGATCTGGTAGAGTCTAGATCAGACTCATTCCCCAGTATTGATGGAAGCCTAGAGATTCGCCGATGTCAGCGTCCAGTACCTCTTCGCGTCCTTCGAACTTTCTAAAGTCGTTGAGACGCACATGGTTGACATAGATCAAATTGCCTTCTGTGTAGACGAGCGGACCGCGCCCACCAACGAACTGGTGAGCGTTATAGGTCTGGCTGAGAGCACGCTTCAGAAAAGCGATAGCTCTTTTGTCATACCATCCGCCATAGTTCATGAGCCAGACAGGCAGATCTTGATGCCAGATGGTTGTGGTGCCAGCGGAATATGGCGAATTTGGGTTGACACAGTAGTTGTCAAGAAGGGACAATTTCCCATCACGAAACGGAATTGCTTTGTAGCCAGGCATCTCAGCGATCATGATCTTCTGATCGCAAGTAGCCCAACCTTCCACCATTGCTTGAAAAAAGAACGCCTGAATTTTTTCGAGGTCCATAGGAGCTCCTTGTTAGGGGTGATTCAGTTTGAAAAATGTAGCAAGAAAAGCGGTTTTTGTACGGGGTATCTATTTTAGTAAAAAAAACTCAATTGATTATTTGGAAATTCCGGGTGGTTGGTTTTATTGATTGGTTCAATAATATTGTGACATAGATGAATAACCAACTGTTGCATTTTTTGCAATTGTTGCTTTTTATTAAGATTAATTTTTCATGATATATTGAGATTATACCCCGGTGCTTGAATAATGACCTCAAAAACTGTACTATTCGATCGAAGTGGAGAGGTCGCATAGTGGCCTAGTGCGCCGCCTTGGCCACCGCCTCTGGCGGGGTTCCGCCAGAGGAGGAAAAAGGCTATTGAATATGTTTGTGGTATATATTTTAAAAAGTATTTCAAACAGTCGATATTATATCGGAATGACTTCTAATATTGATCAGAGATTACGAGACCATAACAGCGGAGCGAACCGATCAACTAAAAATAAAGGTCCATGGGAATTGATATATACTGAAGTTTTTGATACAAAGGATGAAGCATTTAAGAGAGAAAGAAAAATAAAATCTTATAAAGGTGGTCAGGCTTTTAAGAGATTAATAAATAACGGAGAGGTCGCATAGTGGCCTAGTGCGCCGCCTTGGAAAGGCGGTATGTCGAAAGGCATCGAGGGTTCGAATCCCTCCCTCTCCGCCAGGACAATTTTTTATCTAGAAATCCGGGTGCTTTGTGGTGTTTTAAAAAACATTCGGTGCATGAGTGGCGACTCGAGTACCTAAAATTGTCTTAACAAAAACGATCCATTTGTATGGATCGTTTTTGTTTTATTTTTCCATTCTAAACCCATTCTCTTTGTAAAACTTCTTACGTTTTTTAAACTGCCGATCTAGAAATTTGGTTTTGGCATCGTGGTAATCGTAAACTGTTTTTTGTTGACCACGAATTCGACCAATGTATTGAGCGAGCTTGCCTTCGAAAGCCAATGGGAAAGCTAAAACTATTGTCTGAATATCAGGAATATCAATTCCTTCCCCGAACAATTGGCCGGTCGCCAAAATAACTTGATAGTGTCCAGATTCAATTTGAGCAAATTTTGTCTTTCTGGCAAATGTTGAATCATCACCGGTTATGATAATTGTTTCGCAAACACCCTTGAGACACATGTTCAATACTTCGAGATGTTCTTTTCTTTCGCTCAAAACCAAAATCTTCTGGTTTTCTGTCGCCAGTTTTTTAATATCATCAAGAATGAGTTTGTTTCGCGATTGATCAAAGGAAACAATCCTCGCGAGAATTTGGTAATTGTCGGCCGTAAAGGAAAAAGGAGCTTCGATTTCAGTTTCTCTGACGACAACCCGGCGGTCGGTTTTAGTATCTTCGAATCCTTCTGTTTCGTTTTGTTTTTCTGGGTTATCTGACAATTCAATAATTACATCTCCAATAAACAGATAAATAAGTTTTTCGTCGTTATGTTTACGTTTTGGCGTGGCTGTTAAACCATACCAATATTTGGCATTGATATTGGCAACAATTTCTCGAAAAGTTTTGGCTGGAATATGGTGACACTCATCAACAATAACCGTACCAAACTTATCTTTCCAATCTTTCAAATCTTCCTGTCGTGACAGACTTTGCAACATAGCCACGGTTATTTTTTCACCGATTACTTTTTTAACACCATCAATCCGACCAATATGTGCTTTAGGAATGTTAAAGAATGTTTGGATACGTTCAATCCACTGGTTAGCAATTTGCCGACGGTGAGTGAGAATCAAGGTTGGTTGTGATCGCCTGGCAATCAGTTCCAGTCCCATAATGGTTTTCCCACTTCCCGGTGGAGCCACAATAACACCTTGTTCGGTTTCCATAGCCAGACTAACAACTTTTTCTTGTTCTGGTCGAAGTTCAATTACTGATGAGAAATTTACTTCTGGTAGTAACGTTCGTTCGTCTTGAAGATTGAAAGGGATGCCCCGAGAACGCAGGTGGTCGGTTAGTTTGATTAAGAATCCGCGTGGCAAAATTACGTTTTCACCATCCTCTTCGATTAACTTAAAAAACTTTTCCGTTTGATAGACACTTTTACCTAATCGTTTTTTTAGCCAATAATCAAGATTGGGGAAATTCAATTCTTCGCGGATAAAATTAATTGTTGCTTTGTCGAGTAATACTTTTGAAACCAAGATGCCATTTTTGAGTTTAAGAACGAGTTTGTTGTCTTTATTGGAAGGCGCCTCGATTATATTTCCATCGTTAGTAATTTTGGTGAAAACTGTGTCTAGAGTTTTAGTTGAAATCTTTTGGATTTGTTCAAGAAAACTCCATTGATCTTTGTATGGAGTTAAAGTTTCGGAATCCAAAAAGACAGTTTTTTCTTGTACTGCGGACAGGCCTTGTAACGGCAAGGCAATAAGGTTACCGAAACCTTTGCCACTTTGTGTGTCTTGGTTGGGAAATAAACGATCAAAAGAAACTTCTTTATCAAAAGCCGAAAGATTTAATGCTTGATGAATACATTCGAGTAGAATAATCCGACTGCGAACGGCCGGATAAGCTTCTTCGAAAAATAACCAAACATGAGCGCCGTTGCCGGAACGAGATTTTTCTAAATAGGCAGGCAGGTTTAATTCCTTGCAAATCTGAATCAATTTTTGTCCTTCAACAAAAGCGTTATCTCCGTCAAAATCAGCGGCGATAAAATACGAGGTGTTGTTTTCCAATAATGGATAAATTCCGACAACATCACGTCCAGCAAGGTGTTTCTTTATAACCTCCGGAGTTAATGGAATGACGGTTTTATTTTCAAAACTACTCATGGTACCGCCATGATTTTTGTGAGCTAAAAATTCTGTCCAATTAAAATCATAAGCCGGAGAATAACCGGATTTTTCACCTTTTTCCCAGCGTCTGGCATAAACATCGGTTCGGCCACAAAACAAGGAAAGATAAAGATTGATCTGTTCGTCGGTCATAGTCCTAACTTTCGACAAATCGGACAGTCGTGATTATTCCAAAAGCTTCTTTCTTGTTGATAAAATTCCGCATCGGGCAACGAACATGTTTTGTGCTTTTCTCGCATAACTTTAATAAACACTCGACACTCGATCAAATAATCTTCACGACCTTTGATAATTTCTTTCATGCGGTCATAACAAGTTTTTTGCTTCTCGCTATTGTGGCAACATTTTTTCGTACAAATATTGACATACATCCAGTTTAGGTCGTGAAGAGATTTAACTTTTTTACCCATAACTTAAACTTTTTTATACCTCGTAGTCCTTCCTTGTCCAATCCGCTCAATTTTTTTCAATCGTAACAAAACATCAAGAGCTTGCGAAACAGTTGGTCTCGCCACACCAGCGACTTTGGCGATTTCGCCAGGTGTTGCTTCGCTGACAGTTTCAAGATAATGCCAAACAGCGAGTTGCTTTGGCGACAAAATCTTTTCAATATTTTCTTTTGACAACAGCTCGATCGCTAGGCGCGCTTGTTCAAGCGAAATTTTTAAAAAAAACTCCAGCCAAGAATTGATATTATCCCGTTCGGTTTTCATTACTGCCTGACTTTTTCGAAGAGCAATGTAATAATCAGCTTTGTTGTCTTCAACTAATTTTTCATGTGAGACATACGGAACGTATTCATACCCTATTTTAAGCATTAATAAGTTTGTCAAAATACGCGAAAGACGACCATTACCGTCTTGAAACGGATGAATGGCAAGAAACTCAATCAAAAAGTTTCCGATAATTAAAAGTGGATGAATTTTTTCTTGTTTCAAAGCATCAATTGTCCATTCGACAAGTTCTTGTGTTTGTTTTGGCGTGAGATATGCAGGTGTGGTTTCAAAAACCACACCAATTGATTTTCCGTTCTCGTCAAACATCTCTACGCTATTTTCTGATTTCTTATAATCACCCCGATGGCGTTCGTCTTTGGAAACGAATTTCAATAATTCTTTGTGCAAATGTTTGACTGTGCTTTCTGTAAACGGAATATGTTTCCAAGAATGAAAAATGTTTTCTAAAAGTTCGAAGTAACCTTGAACTTCTTGTTGATCACGATCTGCAAACTTTTTAATAACCAATCCGCGCATCATTTTCTCCACATCTTCGTCAGATAATCTTGAACCTTCAATACGTGTCGAGGCACCGGAAGAAGTAATCAAAACAGATCGTTTTAGACGACCAAGTGCTTGCGGATTAAGTTTTGCCCCGCCAACCCATTGTCCTTTAAGATGATCGATTTGATTGATAATTGACCAAATTGACTGGGGAATATTAGAAAGTCTTTTTTCTCGGCGATCCATAGGTTTTTATTAATCTTATATTTTAACTATATGAGATTATATCAGAATACAGGACGAAAAGCAAGAGTGGATTTTTGAGTGGATTTTTGAGTTTAAAAAAAGTTGGCTAATCTTAGAAAAAATATATGAGGTGCGACCCACTTCGTTCAAATCGCTTTTTCGCCGCCATTTAAATTTTATGATAAAAATTCGAAAACATCTTAGAAGAGATATTCCTTGTCGCGTTAAGTGGTTGAGTAATCCGGGGGTTAATAAGTTTATTGGTGATGAGTTGGGGCAGAAGACGACTTTGATGAAAGAAGTGGCCTGGTTTGATAATTATCAAAAGTCAAAGAATAAGAAGTTTTTTACAATTTGTGATAATAGCAAGCCAATCGGCTTTATGGGATTTTCAAATATCAGTAAAGTAAATAAGAATGCAGATTTATTTATTGCCATTGGTGAAGACGATTATCGCGGGAAGGGAAACGGCAAGATTGCCATGGAGTGGTTGATTGCGTATGGATTCGATGAATTAAACCTTCATAAGATTAATCTTGGAGTTGTTAAAGATAATGTCGGAGCAGTTAAATTATATCGTTCACTTGGATTTGTTACAGAGGGAAAGATGAAGGATGAAATATTCCACAACGGCAAGTATTATGATTTCCTCTCAATGGCGTTGTTTAGTAAAAAGAAATAATTTTACATCAAAAAAATCCACCCAGCATTTGTTGGGTGGATTTTAAATTGTGTTTTGATTATCCAATCAACCCCATCTCTTTAATCTTTTCTACGATTGAAGATAGTATTCTTCTTTTTCCGGTTTGGTAGATTGTTGCCAGGATTTCTTGGGCTTCATCAAATGATGCCCATTTGTAATCATTAAATTCAGTTTTAGAAATATCGATTTCATCAATGCCTGATTCAACAGCGATGGCGAAATAGAATTTACCTTTCATGAAAATTTCTTTTCCATCGTCGGTGGTAATATTTCTTGATCCTTGTGTTTGAGATGGAAATACACTTTCGTCTTTAAGGATTAGTTTTAGATCTTGATGAAGATTTTCCACAAAACCTTCTCCCAACTCTTCTTTTAATTCTCTCCAGAATCCTTGTTCGATTGTCTCTCCATTATCAATCCCGCCTTGGGCAAACATCCAAAGATCGTATTCTTTATTGTATAGAAATAATACTTTCCCATTTCTGTGAACAACTCCGATGATTTGAGGCCTGAATCCTAAGGCGCGGATGACATCGATTTCTGCGAGCGGAAAATTTAGCATATGTGTATACTATAGCTAAAGTCAGCAACTAGTGCCAGTATGCGAGATGATCGGAATTATAAAAAGAGTAATAAAATCACAGAAGTTGGATTCTCAATTTCTGAAAAATCGTTTGATTTAGCCCAAAAAATCATAAAAAGTATAGGGGTTGATGAGCGTCAGGAGTTAAGTGTTGATTTGCTTGATGAATTATGCGATCTGGCCAAGATTGATATTGTGCAGGTGGAGATATTGGCGAAAAATCAAAAGCATCGAAAAAAAGATGGTAAGGTGGTAATGCGACAATATGGCTATTATCAGCCAGATAAGCAAATTATAACGATCACTAATCAAACAGCTGTGCGTGGAGCTCACTTGGCTGGAAAGACTTTTTTGAATACACTGTTACATGAGTGGGTACATCATTATGATACTTTTGCCCTAAAACTGATTTCGATTCATTCAAAAGGGTTTTATTTAAGGCTTAATCACATTGAAAAGCAATTACGATATGGACGAGACAATATTTAATGAAATAATTGATTTTACCCGGTCGCTGGTGCGGATTCCGTCAAGAACTGAGAAGGAGTCCGAGCAGGTGATTGCCGAGTTTATTTTTCGAAAGTTGCAGGAATTTGGTTTTAATCCAGAAATTGTTGGTCCAGAAAAACAACCGTCAGTTATTTGTTATATTGAGAAAAATCCAGACAATAAGACGATTTGGCTCGAAGCTCCGCTTGATACTTCGAAAAGCACAGAATATGGGGAGTGGAAGTATCCGCCGTTTGAAGGGGTTATGGAAGACGGAAGGATGTATGGTTGTGGAATTGCATCCTGCAAAATCGCTATTGCGATGTATTGTATTTTAGCAAGAGAACTTTCCCGCGATAAAAATTTCACAGGAAATATTTTCCTAGCATTTAATTCAGACGAACAATGCGGCAGTTTGACTGGTGTGAGAGAAATTATCCCTCGGGCTCCAAAAGCTGATGTGTGTTTGCTTGGATATCAGGGCATGGATGAAATTGCTATTGGTGCTCGTGGCTGGCTGCGCATTCATCTACAGACCATTGGAAAAACTGCACATACTGGCGCACGATCAAGCGGGAGTACAAACGCAATCCACATGATGGCCCGAGTGATTAATGCTCTTTCTTCACTGCGATTTAAAGTAAAAAAAGATACATTTTTTTGGTTCGGACCATCAATTCATTTTACAACTATTCGTGGTGGCGTTGCCATGAATATTATTCCAGAATACTGTCGAGTAAACATAGATATTCGATTGGTTCTTGATCAAAGTGACGAAGATGTTTTAAGACAAGTCAAGAGGGAGATAGAGAAAATTCAAAAAAGAGATAAAGACTTTGACTATCAGCTTGATATTATTCAATATCAGCCAGCATATTTAACCAGTCCGACTGATTCATTTATTGATCTTTTACAGGAGACCGTAAAAGATAAGCTTGGATCGCGATTACCATTAGTGGCTAGTGGACATGGAAGTGCGGGAAATTTAATTAGTGAAATTGGCGTGCCGATTATTAACGCCTTTGGTGTTATTGCCGGCAATGAACATACGCAGGATGAATGGATTGATGTTGAAAGCATTAAAACGGTTTACGAGATTTTGCAAAAAACTTTTATTAAATTTTTAGAAAAATAATGTTAGACCCTAAAGACGAAATCAAACAACGATTGGATGTTGCTGAAGTGATAGGTCGTTATCTGCAATTAAAACCCGCGGGATCGGGAAGTTTTAAAACTTGTTGTCCTTTTCATGCAGAAAAAACCCCGTCATTTTATGTCTCAATAGAAAAACAAATTTGGCATTGTTTTGGTTGCAGTAAGGGTGGCGATCTATTTAGTTTTTTAATGGAAATTGAAGGAATAGATTTTCCTCGAGCATTGGAAATTGCTGCTCAATTTGCTGGAGTGAAATTGCCAGAACGGGTGATTGAACCAGATAAACAAGAAAAGGAGATTTTGTTCGAGCTCCATGTGGTGGCGCAAAAACTTTTTACAAAAATTCTCAAGGATCATGAGCGAGCAAAAGATGCGCGTGAATATCTAAAAAAACGAGGCATCACAGATGAACTTATTGACAGCTTTGAACTTGGTTTTGCTCCAGAGGAATGGAGAATGCTAACTGATTTTTTACGCAAGCGTAATTATAAAGATAGTGATTTAATCAAATCAGGACTTGCAAAACAAACTCAGGCTGGGGATGATTTAATTGACCGATTTAGGAATCGAATATTAATACCTCTTTTTGATGCTCAAGGACGAATAGTTGGATTCACTGGGAGAAGTTTGGTTGAAACTGATAAATCAGGTCCAAAATATTTAAACTCTCCAGAAACATTAATTTATAACAAGCGTTCAATTCTTTATGGCCTTCATCTAGCTAAGGCTGAGATACGACGAACAAAGTCAGTGATAATTGTTGAGGGCAATCTTGATGTTATTGCTTCTCACAAGGCTGGGGTGAAACAAATTGTTGCCAGCTCAGGAACGGCGCTTACCGAAATCCAGCTTTCGATTTTGAAAAAATTAACCAATACATTGATATTTTGTTTTGACGAAGATAGCGCCGGATACGAAGCTGCCAAACGCGGAATGGACTTGGCTCAAAGTATGGGATTTGATTTGCGTGTTATTCGGATTACGAAAGATCTTGGGAAAGATCCAGACGATGTTGTGCAAAAAGATCCTTTGCTTTGGAAGGCGCTGGTTGAGAAACCGATTCATGTAATGCAGTATTATTTTGATAAGGAATTTGAAAAAGCAAACATGATTGATGTTTCACAAAAAAAACAAGTGACAGAATTGCTATTATCAAAGATTGGATTATATACAAACGCAATCGAACGGGAGCATTGGTTAATGCATTTGGCTGACAGAACAAGATTAAGTATTGAAATGCTAAGATCTCAGTTGAGTCAGGTGGCAAAAAAAGAATTAGATTTACCAAAAATTCAACAGAATAATGGAAAACCACCGACATATTCAAAAATTGATAGATCTATTGAATTTTTACTTGGATTAATCATTGAAGATGTTGCGTATATTAGTTTATTAGATCAAATTAATGAGCAAATTATACAGAACGAAAATCTCAAAAGAATTGCAAAAAAAGTCAAGTTGCTATATACTAGTGGCGAATTTGCTATCGACACGCCAAAACCATTATTCTCGATCTTGCGAGAAAGGTACTCTCAAGAGGGTCAGTCAGATGATATAAATTTCATCGATACTCTCTTATTACAAACTGAGCGCCTAAAGCAGGAAATAAATGAGAAACAATTGCGTGAAGAAATAGATAGCCATCTACAAATTTTGAAAGAGGTTCCACACAAGCAGTCACTTTTGGAACTTGAAAGAAATATTCGTCAGGCAGAATTGTCTGGCGATAAAGAGCTTGCACGAAGATTAACTGATCAGTACGCTCAGGCCCTGCAGTCATTAATACATGACCATTGATTTGTATGCCCGCAAAAAAGGCTAAGAAAAAAGTAGTTGGCAAGAAAGTTGTTAAACAGAAGAATCAACATAGTTCAAAAAAGAAGGTTGTAAATAGTTCAACCAAAAAGAATGTCACAAAGAAAAAGATTCAGGTAAAGAAAAAATTGTTGATAAAAAAACCAAGAGTCATTCGTCAAGACATTCCAAAAGAAAGGTATAAAAAATCTCCAGCTCCGTCAGAAGCTGTGCTTGAGCGTTTAATCGAACGAGGGTTTTCTCGAGGATTTGCAACTGACACTGAGGTATTGTTTGCTTTTGGAGAGATAGAAGATCATATTGAACTTTTTGAACAACTAGTTGATAGATTTGAACGAGTTGGAATCCATTTCATTGAGATGAAAGAGGGATTTTTAGGAACTGAGAAAGCAACAGAAGAAATTCATGAAAAGATTCGAACAAAAAGTGATCCAAAGGCAGAGCAAGCAGATGTTTCGCAGGACTCCATTCAGATGTATTTGCGGGAAATTGGAAAGATTCCATTGTTAAGTGCTGAGGAAGAAATCGCTTTGGCAAAACGAAAAGAAGTTGGTGATAAAGAAGCAGAGAGAAGACTAATTGAAGCTAACCTTCGTTTGGTTGTTTCAATTGCCAAAAAATTTGTTGGTAAGCAACTTTCACTTTTGGATTTAATCCAAGAAGGAAATGTTGGATTATTTAGAGCTGTTAAGAAATTTGAATATAGAAAAGGATATAAGTTTTCAACCTATGCGACTTGGTGGATTCGCCAAGCCATTACCCGAGCGCTGGCTGATCAATCAAGAACAATCCGTATTCCGGTCCACATGGTTGAAACTATAAATAGATTCAAACAGGTGCAACGACGCTTGATTCAGGATCTTGGTCGTGAACCGTTGCCAGAAGAACTAGCGTCCGAAATGGATCTTCCAGTTGAAAAAGTTCGACACATTAAAAAAATCTCACAGGAAACAGTATCACTGGAAACCTCAGTTGGCGATGACGAGGAAGACTCAAAGTTGCAAGACTTTATTGAGGATACGAAATCAATTTCACCTGACAAAGCTGCTGCCCGAGAACTTTTGCGTGAATATGTCAAGATTGGAATGGAAGATTTGACTCCTCGTGAACAAAAGATTCTGGAAATGCGTTTTGGATTAGTTGATGGCGTTAGCCACACACTAGAAGAAGTAGGAAAAGAATTCGATGTTACTCGTGAGCGCATCCGTCAGATCGAAGCCAAGGCGTTGGAAAAAATTCAACAAAAAGAAATCATTCATAAGTTAAGAGATTATTAATATGAAAAAATACTTAATAATATCTTTTTTCATTGGGGCTCTATTATTTAGCTCAGGCTGTGCTTTGACAGATTCGACCTTAAACTCAGATGAAGGTTACTGGAAAGTTACATTTACAGCTGATGTGTCGGTTTATAATGATGGATCTATTTCTCAGTCAGGGGGTGGGCCGAGCGCCTGTTTTGCAGATGGATATATTTCGTCTGTTATGTATTTTGCAGTTGGTGGTGGTAGTCCTGTTAAGCAAGAATCATTTGTCACACTAAATAGTGTTAATTGTCTTTCTTGCTCGTCAGAGATTGTTTCAAATTCAACAGAAATCCCGATTTATTTACAGGCAAAACTAGATGTTTCTGGTTATGAATTTACTGGGGATTTTGTGCCAGAAGTTAATAATGAGTTATCAGTCTGGATGGAAGAGCCAGTTATTTATTCGATAGATGTTGCTTACACATGTCAGGGCGCGCCAGGAGTAAGCTCAGATTATGGATCTTATATATCGCAAATCGTTTCACCGTTTTTGACAGAAGTGCATCATTTGGTTGTTGAACCTGACCAGTTATCAACAAAAACACGTGAAGGCTTTGCCTTTCCACCAGCTTACTTAGCTGATATTGAGTTTAATATTTTAGAAGAATACATAACAGAGATAAAATAGTATGATTAAAAAAATACTTTTAGCTTTGTTGCTTTCTCTTAGTTTGGCGCTTCCTGTATTTGCCGAATCTTCAAATCCTATTGATGAATCCGGTCAATACTCGGGCCATCTGTACATTTTTCACAGTGAAACATGCCCACACTGCAAAGAAGAGTTGGCATTTTTAGTAAAGATCTCAAAAGAAGAAGCATATCAAGATGTTCAATTTTTAGAATTTGAAATCACTCAGCATCCTGAAAATTCAGCTTTATTGCAGGAAGTTGGACGAGTGATGGATGCAGATACATCAGGCGTACCGTTTACTGTAATTGGTAATCAAATAATAACAGGGTATTTAAATGATGATACAACAGGACAACAGATTCGAAATGCACTAGACAAAATTATTAAAGATGGCGATTCTGATATTGTTGGATCAATAATTAAGGCAATAGAAATTGATTCTCCCACGGTCGAAGATCAACAAAGCAATGAACAGATTGATAACGCGGCGATAGCATTGATTCCAGAAACTTTGACATTGCCAGTTTTTGGAACAATTGAAACTGCCAATGTTTCATTGCCGATTTTATCAACAATGTTAGGTTTGATTGATGGATTTAATCCTTGCGCCATGTGGACATTGGTGTTTTTAATAACATTGTTGTTTGGCATGAAGGATAAAAGACGAATGTGGATTTTAGGTGGAACATTCATTATCGCGTCAGGAGTTGTTTACTATATTTTCATGGCTGCCTGGCTTAACATTCTTATTTTTCTAGGATTTTTATTTGCTGTTCGATTGATTATCGGACTTGTGGCAATTGGTGGTGGTGCATATAGCATTCATGATTTTTACACAAATAAAGATGCAGAATGTAAGGTTGGAGATTTGGATGAAAAACAAAAAACCATGACCAAGATGCGAAACATTTTGAGTCGTCCATCTTTTATCATGGCATTTTTAGGAATGGTTGTACTAGCCGTGGCTGTTAATCTTGTTGAATTAATCTGTTCAGCCGGAATTCCAGCTGTTTACACTCAGATATTAACCATGTCAGGCATATCAGCCATTGGCCGGTATTTGTACATGTTATGGTATATTTTCTTTTACATGTTTGACGATATCGTGGTGTTTATTATTGCAATGTTAACACTACAGATAACTGGAATGACTACAAAATATACTCGGGCTACCCGTTTGATTGGTGGAATTATAATGTTGATTATTGGTGTTTTGATGATCTTAAAGCCAGAGTGGTTGACCTTTGGGTAAGTAATAAAATAAGACCTATACGACCGATAAGTTACATAGGTCTTATTTATTTCTCAAAAATTTATTAGTAAGCCAAATTGTTGAGAAGAAAATAAAAGGAACGCTTAGCCATTGACCTATGGTTAGGTGAAAGTAGGTTGGGTATTCTTTGACAAATTCGATTAGGAAGCGAGTTGTGAAGTAAAGGAAGATGAAGATGAAGGTAAGAGATGGGGGAGTTAGTTGATAGGCAACCACCCCAGACCCCTCCTTGGGAAGGAGGGGGTAGCGATATCGGATTAGGAGTAGGATGCCAAAGACTGCAAAGGCGATTAGGGCTTCGTAGATTTGTGAGGGGTGGCGGAAGATTGGATTTGATTCATAAAGCGGGAATTGTACTGCCCAGGGAAGATCTGATGCGCGTCCAACAATTTCGGAGTTGAAATAATTGCCGATACGGATAAAGCCAGCAATCAGTGGGATGGGAATGACAAGCAAGTCGATAATATCTCGCCAGGCAAGGAAATATCCCCTCCTTCCCAAGGAGGGGTCTGGGGTGGTTGCCTTTATTTTTATGTAGACGAGAAATGCCAAAATCAATCCAAGTGCCATGCCGTGACTTGAAAGTCCTCCGTGGTTAATCATGATAATTTCGATTGGGTTGGAAAGGAAATGATTAAGATTGTAAAAAAGAATGTGTCCAATACGCGCGCCAATTAAACCGCCGATAATCAGCCATAGAGCGATCGACAGAAGTTCATCAGGACTTCGTCCCCCCCCCTTTTCCAAGGAGGGGCTAGCTGTGCCGCTCCGAAGCTCTGCAGAGCGAAGGGCGGGGGTGGTTGTTGTAGTTTCCATTTGTCTTCGAGCGATCGTGACGAGTGTTAATAGTCCGAGTCCCACTCCTAATCCTAGGAAAATTCCATACCAACGAATGGTTAAAAAACCAAGTTCAAAAGCAATAGGATTAATAGTGTTAATAAACATATGGGATTATTACATCATACAAAGACGCTCTTGTGCAATTTGTGATACCATATTTGTAATATGCCAGGCAGAAAAATAATCTTAGCTCTTGATGTTGGTACAACCGCAATCAAGGTTCTTGCTTTTGAGCAAGAAACAATGGCCTGTCTTGGAACAGCATCTGAACCCATTGAAAAGATGATTCAGGACGATCATGTTGAGCAAGATCCAAAAATGCTGGTTGATGTCAGTACAAGATTATTAAAGTCGCTGATAGGTGCTCATGCCATCGAACCATCAAACTGTATTGGTCTGGGAATCACTAATCAACGGGAGACAACAATTCTTTGGAATAAAAAAACCCGTGAGCCAATTTATCCGGCAATAGTTTGGGAAGATAAAAGAACACAGGGTTGGTGTGATAGGCAAGATCAGAAATTTAAAGATTTAATTTATCAAAAAACAAACCTGTCACTATCGCCATATTTTTCAGCATCAAAAATAAGATGGATTTTGGATAATGTGCCAGAAGCAAAAGTACTTTTGTTAGAGAGCAATCTTGCTTTTGGAACTGTTGATACTTGGTTGCTTTGGAACTTGTCCAAGAATAAAAATCATCAAACTGATTGGACAAATGCATCACGCACACTTTTATTTGATGTAAAAAAACTTGAATGGTCAAAAGAGCTTTGTGATGAATTTAAAATTGATGTTTCAATTTTGCCAGAAGTAAAATCTAGTTCATCAGATTTTGGAGTCATAAGACAGGATATTCTTGGATCGGAAGTCCAGGTTATGGGAATTTGTGGAGATCAACAATCAAGTTTGTTTGCGGCTTCTCAATATTGTGGTCAAGACAGGGGATGCACAAAAATTACTTTTGGAACTGGCGTATTTTTGATGCAGATTATAGACGAGGGGCAAGCATATGATCAGATGTTTTATCCGGCATTAGCATTGCAGTCAGATGCTCACGCAATTATCAAAGCGATTGAATATAAAATTGAAGGTGTGGGAAAAGAGGTTGAGCTTCGACTTAACGATCAAAAAGAACTTGATCGTTATCTTGATCGACTGACTGATGAAGTCGCACTAGTTGTTAGCAAACTGCCAATCAAGCCAGCTGAAATCATCATAGACGGTGGCATAACCCAAAACCAGCACTTACACGCGTTTTTGCAAGAAAAGGTTAAATCTCGCGTTATTCAACTTCCAATTTATAATGGTACAGCACTTGGGGTGGGGTATTTAGTCAACAAAGGGGTCAGGTCGGACAACGGGCTTTCATTAAAATAAGCAAATTAATAGGCCAAGGCTGGTATTTTTGTGAATAATGTGGTATACATTCCGCTGCTATGAGTATAGGAAATGTAGTTGTCCGTTTTGAAGATGTAACTTTTGGCTACACAACAGAAAAGCCAATTCTGCGTGAGGCAAGTTTTTCAGTTAGAGAAGACTCAAAATTGACTCTTATGGGTCAAAATGGAGCAGGCAAAAGTACAATCTTCAAATTAATATCTGGAGAATTAGAACCAGACAAAGGAAATATCCATCTAAAGCAAGGCGCAACTATTGCTACCACAAGACAAGTTATGGCTCGGGAACATCTTGTAGAATCAGTTCGTGACTATTTTGCTCATGCTTTTGGAGAAGTCCCTCACAATCTTGATAAAAAAATCGCTGGTGTGCTTGAGGTCGTAAATCTTAAAACAACATTGGATAAAATTGTTGGTGAACTGTCAGGCGGACAGCAGGCGCGACTACTACTTGCTTATGCCTTGATTCAAGAACCAGATATTCTGTTGTTAGACGAGCCAACCAATAATCTTGATCGGGATGGAATCGATCACTTAACAATGTTCTTGATAATGTATCCTAAAACGGCGCTTGTAATTTCCCATGATGCAGATTTTCTAAATAGCTTTACAGAAGGCGTTTTGAATCTTGATATTTTCACAGGATTAGTGGAAAAGTATGATGGGAACTACACAGATGTTGTTGAAGAAATCGCGGCACGAGTCGAACGCGATCGAGCAAAAAATGCACAGTTGCTCAAAACAATACAAGACAGAAAAGATAAAGTTAACTTCTTTGCACACAAAGGTGGTAAAATGCGTAAGTTGGCAAGCAAGCTTCGAGACGAAGTTGCACAGGCAGAAGAAAATATGGTTGATGTTCGGCGAGATGATCGCACCATCAGCGAATTTAAAATTCCTGCCCAACATTTTACAGACAAAATCGTAAGTCTTTCCGAGGTAAAGGTAATTAAAGATCATGAGCCTCACCAGGCAAAAATTGATCTACAATTAAAGAGAAAAGATCATTTACTTATTTCAGGGCCAAATGGAATTGGAAAAAGTACACTTTTGCGAACACTAGCTGAAGGAAAAAGTCCTCAGGCAGTGATTGCGCCAGAAGTAAAGGTCGGTTATTATCGACAAGACTTCTCGGGATTGGATCTTTCAGAAACAGCCTATGCATCATTGTCATCAATGATGGATGTGCCAGATGATCAAACAATCAGGCATACAGCTGCAAAGTTCTTACTTAACGGAGACGCTTTGGCAACCCCGGTCGGGGCACTGTCGGAGGGACAAAAAGGTCTACTATGTTTTGCAAGATTTGTTTTGCAAGGACCGGGACTGTTGATATTTGATGAGCCCACTAATCACATTAACTTCCGTCATTTACCTGTTATTGCCAAGGCATTAAATGAATTTGAAGGATGCATGATTGTTGTGAGCCACGCAGAAGACTTTGTTAAACAAATAAGTTTTAATCAAACACTTGAACTAGACAAGTTAATTAAATAATAAATTATATGGGAAATTATACAAACAACCAGAGTTCTGGGGGTTGGAAAGATAAGAGAGGCGGAGACCGAGGCGGTCGCGGTGGAAGAGATTTTGGATCAATTAATACATGGAAGCGAGATGGTGATCGCGGCGGCGATCGTGATGATCGTCCACAAATGCATAGTGCAACCTGTGCTGAGTGTGGTGAGAGATGTGAGGTTCCTTTTAAACCAACTGGAAGCAAGCCAGTATACTGTAGTAACTGTTTCCGAAAAGATGACAGTCGATCACTTGATCGTCCACGAAGCTTTGATAGACCACGATCTGACAAGCCTGCTTACCAAAGCACACCACGAGACAACAATGATGAAGTTGTTAAGCAACTAAAGACTATTGGAATCAAGATGGACAAGATGATCAGCTTGCTTATGGAATTGTCTGGAGCAGTTGATGGTGAGGTTTACGAAGAGATCGATGGACTTGATCTTATTGAAGATGTTGAAGGGATCGAGGGAATCGAAGAGGTTAAGGAAAAGAAAGACAAGAAAGCCAAGAAAACAAAGATTGAGAAAGAAGAAGTAAAAGCAAAGAAGGAAAAGAAAGCCAAGAAAACAAAAGCTAAGGCAAAGGCAAAGAAATAAGAAATAAAAAACAGAACGGAATATCCGTTCTGTTTTTTTCCTTTTTTGATATTGGTTTTTTCAAAATGTGACGCCTAAGGTGCCCTTGTTTTGATTATAAATAGAGAATGTCATGCTAAGGGTATATCCAACCTTCATCATGGTAAGCATGCCATTTCCCGAGTCGTATGTTGTATATCCAATTGTCTCAAGAGAATCTCGAACTGCATCAACATCCGCCTGTGTCACCACGCGACCAAATGTATAGTCAAGTGAATATCCTGCCATATTATCACGCAATTTCACCTCGTTGGTAAAAATATCGTTGAGAATTGGGGTGAGATCATCATGTATCTCCTGGCTCTTAGCATTTACTGGCTCGATTGCTACGACATCTTCATAAGTGATTTGTGCCCAGGTTTTTGTCTCTGCCCCGGATGTTGTTGGAACCTTTGCCAAAGATGTGTCTGTATCTGCAACAACTGATGAAGTAACTGGAATAATCAAACTTTCAGCCGTGGTTGCGTGCGTTGGCACGGCAGGTGTTGGCGTTTCATCAACCTGGAATACGAAATCATCCATAGAGACCAACATCTCCTCTGTAGTCACATACGGACTCACGTCTGCCGCGATGAATGTCACATAATCGGAAATCCAACTATCTCCACCCGACGCATTCCCGTTAACATCCAATTTAATGAGAAGTCCGTCTTGGTAGTACACATTCTCCCCAAATCGCACTGTTGCAATATCTGGCGAGATATAATATCCACCAATTACTACGCCACCATCTGATGTTGGTTGCAAATCAAGTGGCGCGATGTAATCATTTGACGCTATGGTTTTGGACCACAAGAGATCAAAATCTTCATTTACTTTTAAAACGAATGCGCCAGATGTTAGATATACGGAAAGGTATTTTATTGGATCATTTATATATTCATCTAATTTATCGCCATCAAGATAACTATTGAGCATAATCACATAATTTCCATCTGCGGTTTTCGTTCCGTAAAAAAGATTTTCTTTTTTCTCCATGTCACTTTCGATGCTTTTTACCCACATTAAATTACCCGAGCTATCAAATTTTGTTGCGGCAAGCATTACTTTTGTTGAAGGGGTGTAGACCGAATAGCTTCCTTGTGTGATGAGTGAGTAGAAAAATCCGAATGTAATATATCCCCCGTCTGATGTAGTTTCAACATCCTGAAAATCCCCGGCGCTAATGTGCATAGTTGTGTAACCGAGTTCATAGGTTCCGTCGTCATTCACTGTTACATTGGCATATGATTGAGGAATGGCTTCCAGACTTTTCGACCACTGCACATTTAAATTCTCATCTGTTTTTGTGATTGTTGAAATTGTGGAATTCATGTATCCGGAATCATCTGGCGTTTCAGCTTGCCCGATCATAATGAACCCATCAGATGTTTCACGAATTATGAATGGATCAGTGTAGAGCGAACTTTTCATGAAGCTTGTCTGCTTCACCCATTGACGCACACCGGCGGAATTATATTTAACCAATACATAATGTTTGTTTGCATCAACTGGCTCTGAACAATTGCACAATTCGTCAACCATGAGTGAAACGAGAATTCCGCTATCAATTGTTTCAAATACTTGGCTTACCGCATCCGTACCATAATCCCCAATCATTTTTGTCCACAAATGCGTTCCATCTGCATCAAGCTTAGTAATGAAAACATCATCCCAATTTTCTTTCGTTTCAACATACGCGTCATCAGTAAATCCGATGAGGTTTCCAACTGCCACCACGCCACCGTCAGATGTTTCAATAATTTCCTGTCCGTCCTCCTCCCCGTATGGCGAAGCCATAGGGTCAGTGGTGTACTCGAATGATTGAAAAAGCTTGGACCAAACAACATCACCACTTGAATTTGTTTTTATAATGAATCCTTCTGGTGGGAAAAATGGATCCAAATCATCTGTTTGGCCATTCATAAGATACCCGCCATCGCTTGTTTGTGAAATTCCACCAGCATATGTGGTAACATCAACACGATAAGCATCCATGAATGTTGTGCTTTGACCAGAAGTAGAACCGAACGAGGAACTGGAAGATGATTCACTAGCTGAGGGAGTGGCCGTATTTGAAACAGGTACGGACGAGAGATCTACATCAGTAATTCCCAAGCCAAGACTGCGCATCAAATTATATGCATCTGATGCCGTACCCATGTAATAGCGCTTCAAATCAGTAGGATTGATATACCACGCTTCTCCATGCTGTTCGACTTGCAAGAGAATTCGACCGCTCAAGCGTGACGCGATGGAAGAATATTTGCTCATCTCGGTGGACAACGGAATTGTTGCTAAATCCTTATCAGTAATTCCCAAGCCAAGACTGCGCATTAAATTATAGGCGTCCGATGCTGTGCCCATATAATAGCGTTGCTCATCTGTTGGATTGATATACCACGCCTCCCCATGCTGCTCGACTTGCAGAAGAATTCTACCGCTTAGTCGGTTTCCAAGTGCTTGCGCAAATATGGACCGTGCCACAAGTAGACACAATATCAACACAGGAATTGCCAAATAAACCTTTTTCATAAGAAAAAATTATATATCCTTATAATACTCTCAAGGTGACGAAAGAAAAATAGGAAAGGTTACAAACAGCGTTATAGGCTCGACAGTTATCGGGTTGGCTCGAGAACAATAACAAAAGCCCACAGGCAATCACACAGGCAATCGAGCTTGATGAAATTTTGGTATTATGATAGTCTTTTCATGCATTAATTGAATAAATGCAACATTCGGGGGTAGCTCAGTGGCAGAGCAACTGGCTGTGGCACGCTCTAAGAGAGCCCAACGCAGCTTCCGATGGAGACATTGGAATGAAATGAGGTGAACTGTCTGGAAGCCTAAGGCGAAAGCTATGGTAATCAGCAGCCAATCCTTCAACAGGAAGGCAGGTTCAGAGACTATCCTTAACTGGAGTACTTGCTCGTTTATACGGGCCGGGAAGCGCCTCACATCCTAACTTGAAAAAGAAGGATGAAGATATAGTCCACCCCTTTAGGAAACTAGAGGATCATGTGTAACCAGTGGGTCGTGGGTTCGAACCCCACCCCCCGAGCCATAAAAAATGGATAGAATATTCTGTCCATTTTTTATTTTTGTGGGGATCGAACACCCGGTTGGTTTGGCTCTGAAGATGGTTCTAATCCCACTCATAGTCAAATGACATGGGTGGGGCGGGGGAAACGGTGAAAGTCGAATTTTTGGATATTTTGTTATGGAATTTGTTGGTTCGAATTCCGGCCGTAAGTTTAGCGAGTTTTGTGTCCGTGCGTGTCGTGTGATTTTCTAGGATTTGTGGTTTATAGTTCGTGTTCGTGGTAAATAAATGGTTAGAACTGGTATACTAAATTAGTATGATTCATATAAAATACAAACTCGATAAATCTGATAAGCACGGTGTTGGTTTATTTACTGAAGAAAATTTGCAATCCGGCCAGTTGGTCTATACTGCTAGTCCATTGCTTGATTTAAATATCACACAAAAAGAGTTTGACTCATTAACCAAAGCCGAGCAACGGGAAATACTTTGGTGGGGTTTCTTTGATAAGTCTTTGCAAAAATGGCATGTTGATTTTGATGTCTCAAAGTTTATCAATCACTCAAAAAATGCCACACTTACACAAAAGGATACGCATACAGATGCTTATTTAGTAACTACTCGTGAAGTTCAAAAAGGCGAAGAACTTACACAGAATTATTTGGAATTTGAGAGCGTTGATGACTTGAGGCGAAGAGGGATTGAAAATTAGAGTATAAACAAAAAAACATCACCAAATTTGGTGACGATTTTAAATTCTATTCAACCACAATTTTTCCATCCCTCAAAGTCATCTTTGTCCGAAGATATGATAACAAAGGTAGCCACACAACTATCAAAATTTTAGCTACTCCGGCAATTTGTGATAAACTTAAATAAACCAATTTATGCCCACCGAACAAATCCCAAATTACCAAATCGCTATATTCAAAGGCAAAGAAATAAGAAAAACTATTTTTAATAAAGAATGGTATTTTTCAATTGTTGATGTGATTGAGGCCTTAACCGGTAGCCCAACACCAAGACAATATTGGGGAAAAATTAAACAAAGGGAATTTATTGATAACCAGTTGTCCCCAATTTGGGTACAACTGAAATTAGAGTCTTCTGATGGCAAAAAATACGAAACAGATTGTGCCAATACCGAAAATATATTCCGTATTATCCAATCTGTTCCATCACCGAAGGCCGAGCCGTTAAAGCGTTGGTTGGCTAAGGTTGGGTACGAACGCATACAAGAAATCGAAAATCCCGAACTGGCCACTAAACGAACAAAATTACTTTATAAACTTAAAGGTTATCCCGACGATTGGATTGAAAAACGCATGCGCGGTATAGCTGTCCGTGAGGAATTAACTGACGAATGGCAAAAACGCGGGGCTCAAGAACAAAAAGATTACGAAATTTTAACCGCGGAAATTTCTCAGGCCGCTTTTGGTGTTTCCCCAAGTGAATACAAAAAACTCAAAGGACTCAAACGAGAAAATTTGCGTGATCATATGGATGATTTTGAATTGATTTTAACCATGCTTAGCGAAAAAACAACAACAGAAATTCATCGAACCAAGGACAGCAAAGGGTTGCCAATGCTTAAGGATGACGCCAGAGTCGGTGGGCAAATTGCCGGTACGGCCAGAAAACAAATTGAAAGAAAAATTGGACGGCCGATAGTATCAAAAAGTAATTTTTTGAAAAGTAAGGATGTTAAGAGGTTAAAAAAAGGTTAAAATTATAAGCATATAATTTTTTATGATTACCAATCCCAAACGCCATAAACGAATTAAAGAATTTATTGATAAAGATCACAAAGTAATGAACGATTATTACGAATTAGGTGAAGATAGTGTCACCAACGACAAGGCCAAGTTGGCTTTGAAAAAAATTATTCAGCAAGATCCTGTTTTTACGATCCATATTTGGATCTAGCTAAACTCGTTGGAGGAAAAGAAGGACGAAAATTGCTACAGCAAGCGTTTGAACGGGCGATTTTGCGTATTGTTGATAAAAACGGCGACTGGCCGGTTTTGATGCTATGGGGTTGGTTGGAAAATCGACATCTTATGAGGGTAATCGAAACTTGGGCAGTGGTTTTGTGGGATGAAGGTAAAACGGAAGATGCTTTAGAAATTTTCCGTCGTTTGTTCCATGTCAATCCCGATGATAATCAAGGAGCTAGACATTCTATTTTGGCCTTACGTCTTGGTTTAGGAACCGACTGGTTCAAACTTTTTGAAGTGACGGACGGGCCGATGGCCGGTCAAGCAATCGATGTGATAGCCACTGGAAAATGGTTTGATGAAAATATGAGGAAATTTTCGGATGAATTTGATTGGTGGCCTGAAGCCTTGAAAAAGTTGGGGTATACAGACTAAGTATTTGCAAATGAGATACCCCCCCATTATACTGTCTCATTTCACCTGAGACCCACATGCTATCCAGACCCCATGAAACAACCCCCGAATCATTGCTCGAAAGCGAGTTCTGTACCCGTTCAGTATTCGGAGCCAGAAATCCTTTGCTAATTTCGACGCAGGGTTTTTGATACTTGGATATAATTCAGAACTATGGTAAAATTATCGATGTAATAATTAATAATATTTTTATGAGCGAACGATTTGTACCAGAGGAGGCAAGGAGAAGACCAACAGGTAAGGGTGAGTTGCCCCCGATAGATGAGCGCTTTCGGCCATCGGAAGAGGATTTTGCATATGAAAAAAGATTAATGGAACAACTTCTTCAAGACCGACCTGGCACATATGAACAAAAAGTAGCCATCCTTAAAGCGATTGTGGGTGGTCAAAGAAGGAGACAGGGAGATATTTACGAGTCTTATACTCAAGAGGATGCGAAGAATCTTCTAAAGTTGATCGGTGAGACTGTCGAATAATAGTTCTAACATCCTTCTCGATGCAGAGCCAAGAAAAAATCTCAGTTGTTACTGAGGTTTTTTTTATTTGACCCAAGTCGGATGCTAGAACTAAAGTAAATTTCCAAGTACACTATAGGACAACCATTACAATTTTATGAAAAAACAAGGAATAGACTTTAAAAAAGCAACTGGCATGTGTCCTCATGGGAATATCCCAAATCAATGTCCAAACTGTCGTGAAGAGCGTCTCGAGACTTTGAGAAACTGGCTTGATGCCTTGCCATATGAAGAGAACGTTTTGACACTACAAGTTTGGAATCAAATTTTGGAGTCTGTATCTCGCGGGGATGACGATGTTGCAAGACATATTCTTGACGCATCAGATTTAAAAATTCCTGTTTCAATTCAAGAAGTGCTAGATCTTGCAAAATCTACAGCGTCAACGGTAGGTGAATTTTGGACAAACTCTGAAGTAGCAAAAGGCTATTCCGAAGCTGCATCTGAAGATGACGGCAGTCTAATGCAACTGGATAAATTAGGTGTGCAACATCCAGATTTACTTGAACTAAACAATGGGGCTCAAATTTTGGATCTTGGTTCAGGAACAGGCCTTGCTCTTCGTAAAATAAAATCCCACTTTCCAAAGAACGTCCAAATTTTCGGATCAGACATATCTGAAGCAATGCACGAAAAAAATCTTGAAAAAGATACCTATAGGGCCTGTTCCTGAATAACATAA
>DMOG01000002.1 GCA_003453595.1 Candidatus Uhrbacteria bacterium | reverse complement strand
GGGAGTTTTGGGACAGCCTCGAATGGGTCTCTTTTTTTCCCTTGACCTTCTTTGAAAATGAGTTAATATGCCAGTGTATGAACAATCAACAATTAGAGCGACTCATTAGAGTTTCGCGAAAAACTGGTTCACCGGTAATAATCTTGGACGAAAGTGGGGAAGAGACAGTTCTTTTGCCTTTATCAACCTATGAATCTCTTCTTGATGAAGGATTGTATAGTTTTGAAGAAGATGACATCTTTGAGGAAGATCAACACATAGAGCATGCTCCTGTTATTGACTTAGATGACATTGAGCATGGCTTGTATCAACCAAAACAAAATTTAGAAAACAATGTTGATGCTGTTATTCCAATACTTCAGCGAGATGAGGTAGGTGATAAAACGATTGATAATGTTTTGGATGGTAATAAGGGGAGTTCTGATGATTTTGTAAACGAAGAGCAATTTTACCTTGAGCCGATAGAATAAAGCTCGAATATTGGCGGATTTTTTTAAAAAAATATTTAGGCAGCTTCATTCACAGCTCAGCACTTGCATAATTTTGCCAGTTTTGGTATTATCTCGGCGTTTGCTGGAAACGTTGATTTCCTCAAAAAATTAATTTTTACTCATAGAATTAATACATTTGTATGGCAGAAAAGTTTGACCGTTCTAAACCAAACGTTAACGTCGGTACTATCGGACACGTTGACCACGGGAAGACAACGCTAACAGCGGCCCTTTCCTTGCTTTTTTCGCCTGCTGATCAAAAGAAGGCTTTTGATCAAATCGATAAAGCACCAGAAGAGCGTGAGCGTGGTATTACTATTTCAACAGCTCATGTTGAATACGCTTCTGATAAGCGTCATTACGCACACGTTGACTGTCCAGGTCACGCAGACTATGTAAAGAACATGATTACAGGCGCTGCGCAAATGGATGGTGCTATCTTGGTTGTTTCAGCAGCTGATGGTCCTATGCCTCAGACTCGTGAGCACATCTTGCTTGCTCGTCAAGTTGGTGTGCCATCAATGGTTGTTTTCTTGAATAAAGTTGACATGGTTGATGATCCAGAACTTATTGATCTTGTTGAAGAAGAAGTACGTGATCTTTTGAAGCAATACGAATTCCCTGGAGATGAAACTCCAATTATTCGTGGGTCTGCTCTTAAAGCACTTGAAGGCGACGAAGAAGCTCAAAAGTCTATTCGTGCACTTGTTGATGCTCTTGATAACTATATCCCAGAGCCAGTTCGTGACATGGATAAGCCATTTTTGATGCCAATTGAGGATGTTTTCTCAATTGAAGGACGTGGAACAGTTGTTACAGGTCGTATCGAGCGTGGAATTCTTAAACTAAACGACGAAGTTGAAATCGTTGGATTAGGAGAAACACGGAAGACAGTTGTTACTGGTATCGAAATGTTCAACAAAATGTTGGACAAAGGTATGGCTGGAGACAACGCTGGAGTTCTATTGCGTGGTATTAAGAAAGAAGAAGTTGAGCGCGGGATGGTGCTTGCAGCTATTGGAAGCGTAAAGCCACACACAAAGTTTGATGCCCAAGTTTATGTCCTTACAAAAGAAGAGGGTGGACGACACAAGCCATTTTTCAAGGGATATAAACCACAATTCTATATTCGAACAACAGATGTAACTGGTGAAGTAGTATCTCTTCCAGAAGGATCAGAAATGGTTATGCCTGGAGATACTGTTAACCTAACTATCGAGCTGGGAAAAACTGTTGCGATCGAAGAGCAGATGCGCTTTGCTATCCGAGAGGGTGGACGCACTGTTGGAGCTGGAACTGTAACTAAAATTATTGAATAAGATCAGGACGAGGAAAGGCATTTGCCTTTCCTCGCTTGGTTTAATCACATGTACCTTCTATGGCAAGCACTGAATCAAAAGATCAAAAATCACGAATCAGAATAAAGATCCGCGCATATGATCATAAATTAATTGATACTGCGTCAGATACTATAATCAAAACAGTAAAGCGAACCGGAGCTGATGCAATCGGCCCAGTACCACTTCCAACAGAGAAGCGACGCTATACTGTGAACAGATCAACATTTGTTCACAAGAAGTCTCGAGATCAGTATGAGATGCGCGTTCACAAGAGATTGATCGACATTGTAAATCCAGGAGAAACAACAGTTGAATCATTGATGTCGCTAAATTTGCCATCAGGAGTAGATGTAGAAATAAAAATGTAAAATAGGCCTTTGCAGGCCTGCAAGGGAAAATGAAATTCCTTGTAGGCCCGCAACGGCTAAACCATCTTGAACACGAACCAGGAATAAGATCCTTAGGAAAACTTTCCTGATGATTCGAGTGAGATGATAAGGAGATCTGTTATTTGAATCGATACAACCCTTTAAGACAAGTTTAAGCTTAAAGGCTAGAAGTATTTTAAATGGTTTAGAGCGTTTAAAATCTTCTGGTTTTTAAATACTCCAGAACAGTATCTGTATATTTAGACAATCTTTGGCAAAATAATTAGCCAAAGCAAATATCAAACTTAAAAGTTGCTGTTGCAGAATGTTATTCTATGAAAGCGATAATCGGAAAAAAACTTGAAATGACTCAAGTCTTTAGAGAGGATGGTACTGTTGTACCAGTGACTCTTATCCAGACTGGGCCATGCACGGTGATCGAAGTCCGTGAACATGAAGCCAAGAAAAAGGTTGTTGTTGGATTTGGAACCAAAAAACATGTGGCAAAACCACAGAAAGTTGCCTGGGGAAAAGAAGACGGCTATGCCTTTGTTTGCGAATTCATTCTTCCAGAGGGTGTGGAAGTAAAAGCTGGCGATACGATCACTATTGAGGATTTTATCCAAGGAGATTTGATCAATGTTATTGGTCAGTCAAAAGGAAAAGGTTTTCAAGGTGTTGTGAAGCGACATGGTTTCCATGGAAGTCCAAAAACACACGGTCATAAAGATCAGTTGCGCATGCCAGGATCTATTGGATCAGGTGGTGTACAGCGCGTGTTTAAAGGAGTTCGTATGGCCGGAAGAATGGGTGGAGATCAGGTTACTGTAAAAAATCTTGAGATAGTGGAAGTAAACGCAAAAGATAATGTTTTGGCCGTAAAGGGTGCTATACCAGGCGCTCGTGGAGCATATATTCAATTAATTGGTACTCAAGGAAATGTATGGCAAAAATAGATGTCTATACAATTGATGGTTCAAAAAAGGAAATTATCGAACTTCCTGACCATTTATTTTCAGTCAAACCAAATTCAGCTCTTGTTGCTGAAGCTGTTCGTGTTGTAGAAGCAAATTCGCGAGTAGTTCTTGGAACCACTAAAGACCGCAGCGAGGTTAGTGGAGGTGGAAAAAAGCCTTGGAAGCAAAAGGGAACTGGACGAGCTCGTCACGGATCAAGCCGATCACCGATTTGGATTGGTGGAGGAATTACTTTTGGACCAAACAGTCTTCGTAATTTCTCTCTTAAGATAAACAAGAAAGCTAGACGAAAAGCATTAGCTTCAGTGTTGTCAGACAAGGTTGCCTCTGGAGTATTTATCGTAGTTGATGCGTTTGATGTTGATGGAACAACAAAACAGATGGCAGGAATGCGCAGTGCTTTGCCTGGAGCAAAAGAAACAGCGATCGTAATCACAACCACGGACGAAGAAGGCGTTATCCGTTCAGCACGAAATCTTGCAAAAACTGCCACTGTGTCAGCACAGAGCTTGAATGTTCGAGATTTGCTAAAAAGCAAATATGTAATTACATCAAAGGCAGCTGTTGAAAAAATGATTGAAGTTTACGCATAGTATGGCAATTATAAAGAAAACAACATCAAAAGAAACAGAAAAGACTATAAAAAAGTCTAATAAGAAGGGTATCTCAAAGAAGACTCTAAATGTTCTAATTGCCACTCATGTCACGGAAAAAACCGCTGAGAGTTCAGATAAGAACATTTATGTTTTCGATGTTGATGTTAATGCAACCAAGATTGAAATAAAACAGGCTTTTAAAGAGATGTATAACATCACTCCTATTCGCGTCAACACGGTTAGCACTAAGGGGAAGCAAGTAACATTTGGACGCGTTGTTGGAAAACAGAAAAACCGCAAGAAAGCAGTTATCACTCTTCCAAAAAATGCTAAGTTAGATATTTTTGAAGGAATTTAAGGAATATGGGAATTAGACTACACAAACCAACAACAGCCGGACGACGCAAATCAAGTGTGCAAACATTTGATGACATTACTTGTGTTTCTCCTTTGAAAAAGTTTGTAAAGAGCCAGAAACAAATGGCCGGAAGAACAAAGGGAAAGATTACTGTTCGACATCGTGGCGGAGGAGTAAAGCGAAATATCCGAGTTATTGATTGGAAATTCGATAAAATGGATATTCCTGCAACAATCAAAACAATCGAATATGATCCAAACCGCGGAGCACGAATTGCTTTGGTGGCATATGCTGACGGTGAACTACGCTACATTCTTGCACCTCGTGATTTGAAAGTTGGTGCCCAGATAATTTCATCTAAAACTAAAGGTGAGCCATCTTGTGGGAGTCGATTCTGTTTAAAGGATATTCCAATTGGAATGGAAGTTTACAATATTGAATTACAACCAGGATCTGGTGGACAGATTGTTAGAGGCGCAGGAACTAGTGCAACACTTCTTGCAGTTGAAGGAGACAAAGCCACACTTCGCTTGCCATCAGGAGAGGTTAGGCTTGTTCTTAATAGCTGTATGGCCTCAATCGGAAATGTATCAAATCCTGATTGGCGATTGGTTCGTTGGGGAAAAGCTGGACGAACTCGTCTTCGCAGCATTAAGCCAACTGTTCGTGGTAAAGCAATGAACCCATGTGATCACCCTCATGGAGGAGGAGAAGCCCGCAACCCAATTGGTATGACCCATCCAAAAACACCAACTGGTAAGCATGCGCTTGGTGTAAAGACTCGACGAATAAAGACATCAAATAAACTCATCCTTTCACGAAGAAAGGGTAAGAAAAAGTAGTATATGGCAAGAAGTTTAAAAAAAGGACCATTTGTTGATGCGTCCCTACTAAAAAAAGTTCAGGTAGCCGCTGCTCAAAGTAGCAAGAAACCAATCAAAACATGGTCAAGATCTTCAACGATCACGCCGGAGATGGTTGGGCTTGTTATGAGCATTCACAATGGTAGACAATTTATGGATGTCACAATTGTTGAAAACATGGTTGGACATAAATTGGGTGAGTTTGCACCAACACGCAAATTTGTTCGTCATGGAGGTAAGGCAGTCGAAGCTGTAAAAAAGTAATGATTTTCCAATATGGAAGCTAATGCAATTGCAAAATTTATTCACATGTCACCACGCAAAGTTCGCCTTGTGGCATCTTTGGTTCGCGATCTTTCAATTGTGGAAGCACGAAAGCAACTTGCTTTTAGTAAGAAAGCAGCAGCTAAGCCTGTTTTAAAGGTGGTAAATTCAGCTGTGGCTAATGCTGGAGAAAATGTTGATCTTGAAAATACCTATGTCATAGAGATTTTTGTTGACGAAGGGCCAACTATTAAAAGACACATGCCACGAGCTCATGGACGATCAGCAGCAATCAGAAAAAGAACATCACATATTTCTGTGAAAATCGGAGATAAAGAAGAGAAAATTGTAACTCAAGAGAAGTAAACATATGGGACAGAAGATTCATCCAAAACTATTTCGTCTTTCAACCATTTATACTTGGGATTCCAAGTGGTTTGGTGGAAAGAAGAACTATATTGCACAATTGCAAGACGATATTCATGTACGCGAATTTTTGGTAAAGGAACTTCGCGAAGCAGGAGTTGATTTGGTCGAAATTGATCGTAATGCAAATAAGATGACCGTTACTATTCATGCTGCTAAGCCAGGTGTAGTAATTGGTCGATCAGGTGCTGGAATTGAAGATTTGAGAAAAAAGGTGCAAAAGGAGTTTTTCCGTGGACGACGAATGAACATTATTATCAATGTTCAGGAAATTTCTCAGCCATCACTTTCTGCTCAGGTTATTGGCTTGCAAATTGCCCAGGACATTGAGCGTCGTCTCCCATTTAGACGATCAATGAAAATGGCAGCTGAACGAGTTATGAAGTCAGGTGCAAAAGGAGTTAAGATTATGGTCGCCGGACGATTAAATGGTGCAGATATTGCTCGTCGCGAACAAATTATTCAAGGAAGTATTCCTTTGCATAACTTGCGAGCTGATGTGAACTTTGCCCGAGTACGAGCAAACACTATTTTCGGAGTGATTGGAATAAAAGTTTGGATCTATCGTGGTGAAGTTTTCGACGGTGAGCCAAATGCCAAGACTGTTTAAAGGATAAAGTAATAATCAGATATGTTAGTTCCAAAGAAATTAAAATACCGCAAGTGGCACAAGCGTCGAACAAAAGGCGATCGTATTGCTACCCAAAAAATAGGCGTTGCTTTTGGATCTTTTGGATTGAAAGCAACAACTGAATCATGGGTTACTTCTCGTCAGATTGAGGCAGCTCGTCGCGCCATGACCCGATATGTAAAGCGCGGTGGAAAGATTTGGATTCGTATTTTCCCTGATCACCCAATTACTTCTCACGGATCAGAATCAACCATGGGAGGAGGAAAAGGTGGAGTTGATTATTACATGACACCAGTAAGAGCAGGAACAGTGATGTTTGAAATGGATGGAATAGGCGAGGATATGGCAAGAGAAGCATTGCGACTTGCTGCTCATAAATTACCAATGAAAACAAAGGTGGTAACAAGAAAATAGTATGTATAAAGATTTGGAAAACAAGAGTGCAAAAGAGCTAGAAAAAATGCTTTCACAAGAGCGTGCCAAACTATATGGATTGCGCATGAAGCTTGCTGTGAATCAATTGAAAGATGTTCGCGAAGCCCGCGAGACTCGAAAGATGATTGCAAATATTCTTACCCAATTGCAGAAAGTAAACGCTGAAAAATAAAGTATGGAAAAGAAAAGCACAAATCGCCGTCAACTAAAAGGAGTTGTTTCATCTGATAAGATGGACAAAACAGCTGTTGTTAAGGTTGACCGAACAGTATTGCACTCAAAATACTTGAAGCGATTCACAAAGAGCAAAAAGTACAAAGTTCATGATCCAGAAAATAAGGCAAAAATAGGTGATAAAGTTGTAATTGAAGAAACTCGCCCAATTTCCAAAGATAAGAATTGGAGAATTATTGAGATAACAAAGTAATATGTTGCAGCATAGATCAATGATAGCAGTTGCAGACAACACTGGCGCTAAAAAGCTTCAGGTAATTCGTGTTTTAGGCGGATATCAGAAGCGTTATGCTCGGATCGGTGATGTGGTGACCGCTGTTATAAAAGAAGCAGTTCCACACAGTAATGTAAAAAAGAGTGATGTAGTTCATGTTGTTATTGTTAGAACAAGAAAAGAAATTCGTCGACAGGATGGTTCTTACATCCGCTTTGACGAAAACGCTGGTGTGATAATTGATAAGAACAACAAAGAGCCAAAGGGAAGTCGTATCTTCGGACCTGTGCCACGCGAATTGCGAGCACTGGGATTTACCAAGATTATTTCTTTAGCACCTGAAGTTTTATAAAAACAGTATGAAGATTAAAACAGGAGACATGGTGCGAGTCACCACTGGGAAAGACAAAAATAAAACTGGAAAAGTTTTACAGGTTTTCCCATTGCTTGAAAAAGTTGTTATCGAAGGCGTTAATACCTCTGTTAAACATCTGAAAGCTCGAGGAAAAACACCTGGACAACGGGTTGAATATACTGCTCCAATCGATGCTTCAAATGTAGCGGTTGTTGGTAAGGAGGGATCTGGCAGAGTTGGCTATAAGTTTATCAAAAAAGATGGAAAGCAAGTAAAAGTTCGCATTCTTAGAACAAAAGAAGGTACACAAGACTTAGAATAATATGGCTAATCTAAAGAAAACATACACAGAGAAAATTGCACCTGCATTAAAAGAGCAGTTTGGTTTAAAGCACGCTTTGCAGGTTCCGCAAATTATCAAAGTAACAATAAACACCGGACTTAACACAAAGCGAGATCCGAAGTTTATGGAAGTTTTGCTTGATAGTTTGACTCGTATTTCTGGCCAAAAACCAGTGCAAACCAAGGCACGCAAATCAGAAGCTGGATTTAAGATCAGAGAAGGTATGCCAGTTGGCGCTATGGTAACACTACGCGGTACTCGGATGTGGGATTTTATTGAGAAGTTGGTGGCAGTTACTTTCCCTCGTATTCGAGACTTCCGCGGTATTCCAGAGTCAGCGGTTGATGGTCATGGGAATTTCAATTACGGATTTAGAGAGCACACAGCATTTCCTGAGATCAATGCCAACGAGGTTGAATCTCTTCATGGATTGCAAGTTGTGATTACAACCACAGCCAAGTCTCACAAAGAAGGACTTGCCCTATTTAAAGCATTAGGGTTCCCATTTAAAACAAACACCAAGTAGTATGGCGACTCAGAATCAGATTGTTAAATCAAACAGAAAACCAAAGTTCATGTCTCGACATGTGAATCGATGTTGGAAATGCGGACGAAATCGAGCTTATATGCGTGATTTTGGACTTTGCCGAATCTGCTTCCGCGAGTTAGCCAATCGTGGTGAGCTTCCTGGAATTAAAAAAGCTAGTTGGTAATCGTATGATGACAGATCCAATCTCAGACATGTTGACACGTATCCGAAATGCTTCGAAAGTTCGTAAGCAAATCGTTGATGTCCCAATGTCCAAAATGAAATTTGCTCTTGCAAAGGTATTGCAAAATGAAGGATACCTAGACGCCGTTGAAAAAGTTGACGGACTCAAGGGCGTAAACATTCGTCTTCGTTTAAAGTACGAAAATAATGAGCCAAAGATTATGGTCATTAATCGTATTAGCCGACCAGGGCGAAGAGTATATGTGCAATCAACAGAATTACCAACAGTCCGTTCCGGATTCGGTGTGGCTATTGTTTCAACTCCAAATGGTTTAATGACCAATGTTGAGGCTAGAAAGCGCCGACTGGGTGGAGAACTCATTTGCGAAGTTTACTAATATGTCACGAATAGGAAAAAAATTCATTGATCTTCCATCTGGAGTTGAGATTTCAACCCAAGGAAATGCTGTAGTTGCCAAAGGGCCAAAAGGGGAATTGCGCTTGGAAGTTTTTGATGTGATTCATGTGAATGTGGATCAGGAAACAAAAAAAGTACAAGTCACTGTGGACGATATTGAAAACAACAGTGCCATCTGGGGAACAACCCGAGCAAACATTGCCAACATGATTATTGGAGTATCAGAAGGTTGGTCAAAATCACTTGAGCTTCAAGGTGTTGGATTCCGTATGGAAGTTCGTGGTCGCAAGTTGGTGATGCGTCTTGGTTTCTCACATGAGGTTGAATACAACCTACCTGACGGAATCGAAGCGACTGTAGAAAACGCAATTCTTACAATCAAAGGAACTGATAGACAAACAGTTGGACAAGTAACTGCAGAAATTCGATCAATTAAAGAGCCAGAGCCTTATAAAGGAAAAGGATTTAGATACACAGACGAAATTGTTCGTCGCAAAGCTGGAAAGGCAGCTAAATCAGAATAAGTATGAAAGAGACAACAAAGTATAAAAGATCACACATAGTACGCCGTGCTCATAGAACACGCAGTCGAATTCGAGGTACGCAAGAGCGACCAAGACTAACGGTTTTTCGTTCTAGCAAGCACATTACCGCTCAGGTGATTAATGATGAGGTTGGAGTTGTTTTGGCACAGGCCGCAGATCTTCATGTTGATGCTACAGGAAAGAAGCCAGTTGAGATTGCTGCTTTAGTTGGAGCTGAGGTTGCCAAGCGAGCAATGGAAGCCGGAGTCACCAAAGTTGTGTTTGATCGAGGAGCTTATTTATACCACGGACGCGTAAAGGCACTTGCTGACTCTGCGCGTGAGAAAGGACTTGAATTCTAAATATGACTGACGAGAAGTTTGCAAAAAAAACACAGGGAAATAAAGGCGAGATTCGAAAACCACGCCGTCGTCGACCTGCGCAACAAAAAGAGCAGAGTGAGTTTGAACAAAAAATTCTAGAACTTGCTCGAGTTACTCGTGTTACCAAAGGTGGAAAGCGTATGCGTTTCCGAACTTGTTTGCTTATTGGTGATCGCAAAGGACGAGTAGGTCTAGGAGTTGCCAAAGGAGCCGATGTTCAGATTTCCATTGAAAAAGCTTTCAGACAGGCAAAAAAGAACATTGTTCATGTACCACTTTTCAAAGAAACCATTCCTCATGAAGTAAGTGCTAAGTTTGGCGCAGCTGTAATCATGCTCAAACCAGCTCCAAAAGGAACAGGACTAAAATCAGGTGGTGCTACTCGCATGGTATTAACATTAGCTGGAGTACCAAACGCTGTTTCTAAGATTTTGGGTGGAAATAATAAGATCAATAATGCTAAAGCAACTTTTGTTGCCTTACGCGCATTAAAACCAAGAAAAGAAGAAGTAAAGGAAGCTAAAAAAGAAGAGAAAGTCGAAAATAAGGAAACCAAACCACAAGTAAAACAATAAATAGTATGACTCTTGCTTTACACAATTTAACTCCAAAAGGAAAGAAAAACCCTGGTAAGCGTGTTGGTCGTGGTTATGGTTCTGGTAAGGGTGGACATACTGCTGGCCGTGGACAAAAAGGACAAAAGTCTCGTTCAGGAACAGGTGGATACAAGCGCCTTGGTATGCGACGAGTTATGCTCTCAACTCCAAAGTTGCGTGGCTTTAAGTCAGACAAACCAATACCGGAAATTGTAAAATTACAGCAAATTGATTTACACTATATTCAAGATGAGGTTGTATCTCCAAAAACACTTTTGCAAAAGAAGCTTATTAATAGCACAAAATCTGGAGTAAAGATCTTGTCAAACGGAGAAATTACAAAATCAGTTATTATAAAGAAATGCTCTGTTTCTAAAGTAGCGCAAGAAAAGATAGTCGCTGCTGGAGGTAGGGTTGACGCTTAAAACCTATGTGGGAAAAAGTAAGACGCATTTGGAAGATTAAAGAACTTCGCAACAGTTTGTTATTTCTTTTGCTTGCTGTCAGCATTTTCCGCGTGGCCGCACACATTACAGTTCCCGGAATTGATCCAGCGGGATTAAACGCATTTTTAGATTCAAACCAATTTTTAGGACTTTTAAACATGTTTTCCGGTGGAACCCTAGAGAAGTTCTCCATTGTTTCACTTGGAATCGCTCCTTACATTACCGCTTCCATTATCTTCCAGCTTTTGGGAATGATCTTTCCACAGGTTGAAGAAATGCAAAAAGAGCAACAGGGAAGAGACAGGCTTAATCGCTGGACTCGATATGCAACAGCCCCACTGGGACTTGTCCAAGGATTTGGAGTTTTGAGTATTATTCAACAGCAAGGTGGTCAGCTTGGAGATGGATTTGGAATCGAAGGTTTTGCTCTTTTCATCGCCCTGATCTCCATGACAGCCGGTACAGTCTTCTTGATGTGGCTTGGAGAACTAATGACTGAGAAAAATGTTGGAAACGGTATTTCACTTCTTATTCTTGCTGGAATTATCTCTGGTTTCCCTGGATTTATTCAAAGAATAGGAGCAACCTACACTCAGAGCGATCTATTTAACTTGATCCTTTTCCTAGCTCTAACAATAGTAACAATTGTCACAGTAATCGTTATTAACGAAGGACAACGCAATATTCCAGTTCAATACGCTCGCGGGGCCAGTGGAGGCGTGTCACGCAAGGTTTCTTCACACCTACCAATGCGCGTAAACCTCGGTGGTATGATTCCAATTATTTTTGCTATCTCTATTATTGTTTTTCCTCCACTAATCGCCCAGTTTTTCACTAATGCAAAAACAGAAGTCATCCGTAAGATTGCTGAGTTCACTATAGAGATCTTTGCCAACAACTGGTTCTACGGTGTGGTCTACTTCCTTCTAGTTTTTAGCTTCACCTATTTCTACGCCACAATCATCTTCCGACCAGAACAAGTGGCTGAGAATTTGCAAAAGCAAGGTGGATTTATCCCAGGAGTTCGACCCGGATCACAAACACAACAATATCTCGGCTGGGTTCGCAACCGACTACTTCTCGGCGGCGCCCTATTCCTTTCCATCATCGCAATCCTGCCAGTCATCGTTAAGGGAATAACAGAGAGCCCAAACCTAATCGTCGGCGGTTCCTCGGTGATCATTGTTGTAGCAGTATTAATCGACATGATCAAACAAGTAGAGTCCCAACTGGCAATGAGAAATTACGAAATAAAATAAATCACCTCGGTCTCTCCCCTCTTTCGAAGGGGGAGAGGGAGTGTGAGGGGGTAAAAAGCGGGGCCGAAAGGCCTTGTTTTGATTTTGGGCAAGGATAGACGAAAAATAAGACCTGGGATAACATAATGTTATATGATAAAAACGCAAAATAAAAAGCTTTCTAAAGAAGATCGAAATAAACTTTGGGGTGATACAGGGCCGTATTCACAGGTCCAATTGATTATTGAAAATAGAATTCTTGATGACGAGAGAAGTCGTCAGTTTTTGATTGTTTCTGTGAATATTAATCCTTTTACTTTTGAGTATACCCGTGATCATATTGATGATTTCAAGCAGGATGTGGAGGTTTTAGGAATACTTGAGCATGGGGAATATCAAGGCTTGCCAGATGGTTATGAGTGTTACTCATTTATATCTGAGTTTCATGATCGTGGTTTATTAACCATTGCCGAAAAAAGAGTTTCTGATACTGAGGCAGCTGTTATTCGGATGCACAAATATGTGATGGATTATCTCGAACTTGGTCAGTTGAAACGACATGGCGAGCGAGAGGCGATCTTTAATATTCAAGATGCATTTGGCGAATTTCTATGTGATCAGCACAAACGATTGGCTGAGAAGACATATGATCATTATGTTAATGCCATAGGGTTATTTGAGACTTGTTTAGATGTATATGGAGAAATATATTTAGATGACCAAAAACGTGGTGAGTTTGAGCAGGCACAAAAGAAACAAGGTAGTCAAGAAATATTGTTTACTAAATATTTCCATCCCTCAATACTTCACTATTCAGATTTTGGTCATTTTTTAGATTATTTTTTGCCAAGAAAAGTAATGGTTGGCAAAGATACAGCTAAGAAATATTCTACAGCGATTATTTGCTTGTATAAGTGGATGCACGAAAAAGGATATATAAAGACCGTGGATGTAAAAGGAGATATTAGTGAATTACGCGAAGATTTTCGCCAAAATTTAGATTCATATTAGAAATAAATATTTACAAAACACTTTTTACTCGAGGTATCCATGGGACTTATGTATACTTTGTTGATAAAGAAGTTGAGAAGTATGTTAAGAGTAGATTGCGGTAAAAAAGCGTCAGGTCGGATTATGGACTTTTTGAATAATTATCTTGGTAGGTATTGAAAATAATCAATTCCGGGGTCCGGATAACCGGTTTTGTTATAGAAAGTATATTTGTAAGTCAAAAATATCAACAACCCATGTTGATATTATTTACATTTTCAGATAATATAAAAATATTATGAAATCATTTGATGTTGGTATATTAACCAATTTAAGAAAACAAAGGGGGCTTACACAAGAGCAGCTTGCCGGGAAGATCGGGATTACGCGGCAGTCTTATTTGGCTATTGAAAAAGGGAAACGGGAGTTGACCATTTCTGAAGCTAATATCGTGGCTGATATGCTTGGAGTAACGATCGATCAGTTGGCTGATGGGATTATTCCTGACGATGAAAAATATAGGCAGATGATTTTTGCTTTCTTACGCAGTGGCGTGGAGGTTGATGGAAAAATCACCAAAACAAAGTTGGCAAAGCTTTTATACCTGGCCGATTTTGGTTGGTTTTATGAAAATCTAAAGAGCATGAGCAATATGCCATATCGGAAAATTCTATATGGCCCGGTACCGGATCCGTATTTTAGAATTATAGAAGAATTATTTGAAAATGGTGATATTCAAATTGAACAGAAACAAGGTGGTGCTGTTCTTATTTCTGAAACAAAAGCCGGAATTAGAAATGAAATTGACCGGTTAAGTAAGAAGGAGCAGGCTTTTATTGCCAAAATTGCAAAGAATTGGAAAGGGAAGAATACACAGGAGATTGTTAAATTCACCCATGATCAATTGCCTTATCAAGTCTGTTTTATGGGAGAAGTCATTTCTTATGAGCTTATCACACAGGAAGATCCGGAGTATGTGTATTGATTATTTGGTTGATTTTGAAAAATTTGCTGAGCGTCATTTTATAAAACGATTTGCTAAAAAATATAAGAGTGCCTGGGTTGCGACTCGCAAAGCGCTTGATCAACAGCTTAGGCGGCCGGATATTTTGCTTAAGCGTTCTATTGCTGAGATGATTGTGGCAAATAAATATTATCAAATCTGTAAAGTCGAATTTAGAATCGCCGGTCCGGGAAAATCCCGGAAAGCATCAGGGAACAGGTGCATTGTTGTTTTGAATAATGGATTGAGGACTGTTAGAGTTTTATGTGTTTATCATAAGGCTGATTTAGAAGGCTCAGGTAATGAAACTACAAAATGGAAGAAAATAATTTGCGATGCCTTTCCGGAGTTTATGGATTTATTAAAGGAAAATTGAATTTTTATTGCAAAAACGGTAAGCTAATAACTAGTTAATAAATTTTATTAAATAATATGACCAGAAGAATTAAGATTAGTGATCAGACAATGGCTGAATTGCACACTTTGGCTGATCAAGGAACGAAAGAATCAATCAAGGAGATTGAGAGAATTATTGAATCTGCGAAAAATGATGATGAGAAAGGCATTGCAATGGCGGCTCTTAGCGAGGCAAGGTTTCATTATTATTGTCCGGAAAATGAAGAAGAGGAGCATGATTATGAACTTTGTGGATTGATCGCCAAGCATGAAAATGTATTTTATAAAAATATCATGGAATTGGAAAATCTCGAGCGTGATCTTCTTCACGCGAAGCTTAATGAGGAAGTTCATGCTAAGGTTATGGAAAAGACCAAGAAGGAAGAATGGAAATATAATTGCATTCCGGACATCGCTCTTATAATAGAATCACGAATGAGTAATATTAAAAAAGAAATCGTCTATGATGAGGAATGGATTGCGCAGGCAAAGTTTTTAGTGAAGGCTGAAAAATATAAAGAAAATTTGTCTGAGGTGCTTGAGTTTATTTCTGAAGATATTGATTTTGAAGAAGATGATGATTACGACGATTGTGATGACGACTGTGATTGTCGTGACTGCATGTCTGAGACTTATTAATTTATAGATATTTAATACCCTGGGTTGCTATTAAACTCAGGGTTCCTTCTTTTATTGAATCTTGACGATAAACCTTGTAAAATAAGGAAAGTTGGCTGAGGCGAGTAAATGCCGAAAAGCCTTATTCCTGGCGAAATTATTATATTCTATGAAACACAAAATACTTATTCTTGGTCCGCAGGGTAGTGGGAAGGGGACTCAGGCTCAATTGTTGGCTGAAAGAACTGGTTTGCCAGCTCTTTCTATGGGTCAGCTTTTGCGCGATGAGGTTGCCTCTGAGAGTCTGTTAGGTCAGAAAATTGATTCGATTATTAATGCTGGTAATCTTGTTTCTGATGATATTGCCTTGGATGTGCTTAAACTTCGGTTGCAAAAGGATGATGCTAAAGAGGGTTATATTGTTGACGGGTATCCTCGTAATTTGGCTCAGTATCAGACATTTAGTAATTTTGACATTCCAACTGCGCTATTGGTTATTACTGTTCCCAAGGAGGAAACTTTGAAAAGATTACTAAAGCGAGCTGAGATTGAAGGTCGTCTGGATGATAATGAAGAGACTATTTTGAAGCGTCTGGCAATTTACGATCAAGAAACAGCACCATTGATTGAAAAATATACAGAGATGGGAATCGCACATATGATTGATGGTGTTGGCACGATCGAGGAGGTGGCGGAGAGGATTAATAAAGCATTGGGAGTGTAATCGAGATAACCCCCACAGTTTTATTAACACCATGTTGAGAAGATCCCTCCTATCGTCGGGATGGGATAAGAAATCATTTGAAACCCCCTATGTCCCTAATCAAAACACAACAAGAAATCGAGCTCATGCGTCAGGGTGGTGCTATTTTGGGGTCTGCGCTCCAGGTTGCGGTTGATGCTGTGAAGCCTGGAGTGACCATGAGGGAGCTTGATGACATTGCACAGCAGTATTTGCTTGATCATGACGCCAAACCTTCGTTTAAAGGGTATCAGAGTGGGGGTGGTGTTCCGTTTCCTGCAACTATGTGCATTTCGGTTAATGACGAGATTGTGCATGGACTTGGTACTCGTGAGATTAGGCTTAAGGAAGGGGATATTGTGGGATTGGATATTGGTTGTTGGTACAAAGGCTTGTGTACAGATATGGCAGTGACAGTGCCAGTCGGGTCAATCTCAGAGGAGCGAAAAATGCTTTTGCGCACAACTCGGCTGGCTCTTGATCGCGCAGTTGAGTCAGTTAGACCTGGCTCCCAGATTGCTGACATTGCCCGAGCGGTTGAGGAAGTGATTGATAAGAATAAATATGGCATTGTGCGGGCGTTAACCGGACACGGAGTTGGTCATGCTGTTCATGAAAATCCAGCTATTCCAAATTTTGTTAGTGGTAAGTTCCCAGTGGTCAAGATCAAAGAAGGTATGTGTTTGGCAATTGAGCCCATGATCACCACTGGTGGACATCAGATAAAAACCGACGCTGACGGCTGGTCAATCCGCACCAAAGATAGATCCGACGCTGCCCATTTCGAAGTCACACTCGCAGTCACAGAATCAGGAGCAGAGATTCTTACTCCTCAACCGAAGATAAGGATTTAAACTAAGTTCCCCTCCTTTTTAAGGAGGGGGTAGGGGTGGTTATAAAAAAGATCTTCAACAATTCAGACCAAAAGACTAGGCGTAGATCGCTTAGATCAGAGCCGCCGAGTGCAGAGATAATTCTCTGGGGTCATCTTAGAAAGTCACAACTAGGATATAAGTTTCGTCGGCAGACTAGCATTGGGAATTATATTGTTGACTTCTATTGCCCAAAACAAAAATTGGTTATTGAAGTAGATGGGGATTCGCATTTTGAGATTGATCAGATAAAGTATGATAAGCAAAGGACACACTACATGCAATCTGTTGGCCGATCAGTAATAAGATTTACTAATCTGGAAGTCTATGATGATCTGGAGAATGTGCTCGAAAAGATAAAAGTGAGTTTACGAAATAACCCCCTCCACCCTTCGCTCTGGAAAGCTTCGGAGTGGCACAGCCAACTCCCCCTTAAAAAGGGGGAGAGACCTAGTTAAGGTTCCCCTCCTTTTTAAGGAGGGGGTAGGGGTGGTTATTTCGGAAGGTGGGGGAGGTTATGTGGATTGGATTTTGATAAGATATTTGAGAAAGAACTATGAAAAACGATATTTTAGGAGTAATTATAATAGTGATTTTATTAGCTGGTTTTGGCCTATTTTTGGCTTATTCTCCCCAGGCCGAGCCTGCCTTTGGCCCGGTTGAACTTTCAGGCGGATCAATTATGGTTGAGGATCAGGTCAGTGAAGAAGAGATTTTCTTGGCTGTGGAATTGGTTGAACCCGGATTTGTTAGTGTGCATGAGGCCATGGGTGATGCGCCTGGAGCTATGGTGGCTGCTTCGGAATTACTTCCGGCTGGGTCATATGATAGACTTTTGCTAACTCCGGTTGCGCCACTAATGCCTGGGCAAATATATATTACAATTTTGCACATGGATGATGGTGATGGTTTATTTGATTTAAAATTAGATAAGGCAGTTTCAGTGGACGGAGCAGTTGTGCGACCAAGTTTTAAAGTTAGTACTACAAACACAAAAGAATAATATGCGATACCTTGGGATTGATTATGGACTAAGAAAGATTGGGTTGGCACTTGGAGACGATGGGTCAAAAATTGCCTCACCAATTGAAACAGTAAAAAATGATGAACACATTTTTAGTTCATTGCAAAAGTTAGTTGAACAAGAAGGTGTGGAATCAATTGTGGTGGGTGTGCCGGTTCAAGAAAAAGCGTCCTACAGCACCAAGCAGTTTGATCTGACCAATGCTTTTATTGATGAACTTGAGAAGCAGATTAATCTGCCAACCTATCGCATTGACGAACGATATACATCTTCTGAAAGTAAGCGATTAAAAAAAGAATTTGGCGCTCCGGCCCCAGAAGATTCATTGGCTGCCATGCTTATTTTGCAATCCTATCTTGATGAGCTAGCATAGACTCATGTCTTGGTCAGCTATAAAAACTGAAGCAATTATTTTAACATCCGCTCCATTTCGTGAAGCGGATCGTCGTTATAGTGCGCTCACGCGCGATTTTGGCAAAATTGAATTTATTGGGCGGGGAGCACGCAAGGGCAAGGCAAAACTGGCTGCCCATCTTGAGCCATATGCGATTGTGGACTTGGAAATTATCAAAGGCCGACGCAGTGTTACAGTTATCTCAGTTGAGCGTCAGTATGCCTTTCGCTCATTGATGAATGATATTGATCGTCGAGTTTTGACCCAAGCTTCGCTTTCTTTGGTGGACAGACATATGCGTGAGTATGATCAAGACGAGATTCTGTATCACTTGGTACTTGATTGGATGAATTTTATTGACAAACAAGAAAAGATGGCAAAAAAAGAGCAGGTGCTGTTGTTTGGTGCATTTCTATTGCGTTTTATGCAACAACTTGGCTATGAGGCAGCGCTTAGCAATTGTGTTGCTTGCAAAGAAAAAATAATGCCACTTTCATTTCGTTGGCATGGTGGTAAGGGAGGTTTGGTGTGCAGTGACTGTGTGGCAAAAGATGAAAATGAATGGTTTGCTGCTAGGTCGATTTTGGAAGAGTCAGTTAAGATCTTAAGGTTTGCCAGAGAGTCGAGCTACGAGGATATTGTGCAAACAAACTTTGACCGCGCCTATGTTGAAGACTTTGCTCGCATTGTTCATGATCTGATGCAGTATCACCTGCCAGTAGATTCACCGGTCCCATTCTGGCAAGGAGTGGGGATTTAGGGTGTCCTCATCCCATCTCGACGATAGGAGAGATCTTCTTGGTAAATAATGGGTTACATCGCACCATTCTTGAGAAAAATTGAATAAACGAGTAAACTAGAGGCTATAAACAACTTAAACAATTTCATTATTTAAACATCTATGGCTAGAATTTTTACCTCTCAGACGATCGGAAAGGTCGGAGAAATAGTCACAGTCGCTGGCTGGGTACATGCCCGTCGCGATATGGGCAAAGTGCTTTTTTACGACCTGCGCGACAAAGACGGGCTTTTGCAGGTTGTCTGTGTTCCGTCTGAACTAGGAGATGAAAATACAACAGTTGCCAATACTGTCCGCCCAGAATGGGTGGTGCAAATCGAAGGCATTGTTCAGGTCCGCGGCGCTAAACAAATAAACGATAAGTTAGTAACCGGCACGGTCGAACTTTTGGCAAAAAAGATTGTTGTTCTAAATGAAGCCAAGACCCCACCGTTTGAGATTGACAAAGATACCTCAGGAGTTAATGAAGAGGTGAGACTCAAGTATCGCTACCTTGATCTACGCAGTGAGCGCATGGCCAACAACATTAGAAATCGAGATAAAGTTTTTCAAGCAATGCGACGATTTTTAGGAGACCGAGGATTTACTGAGGTTGAAACTGCAATTTTAACAAAAGGAACGCCAGAAGGAGCTCGCGAGTTTATTATCCCAGCCCGTCAGCATCCAGGAAAATTTTATGTACTTCCACAAGCGCCACAGCAGTTTAAACAGCTTTTGATGACAGCCGGAATTGAGCGTTACTTCCAAATGGCCAAGTGTTTTCGTGATGAAGATCAGCGCGGTGACCGTCAGCCAGAGTTTACGCAAATGGACTTTGAAATGAGTTTTGTAGAGCAAGAAGATGTGATGAACATTATTGAGGAGATGATGATTGGGGTAGTTGAAAAGCTCATGCCAGAGAAAAAAATTCAACAAAAACCTTTTCCACGCCTTTCGTACCAAGAGGCAATGGATAAGTATCAGTCTGATAAGCCAGATTTGCGCGAGGATAAAAATGATCCAAATTTGTTAGCATTTTGCTGGGTTGTCGACTTTCCAATGTTTGAAAAAGATGACCGTGGAGGCTGGACATTCACACACAATCCATTTTCCGCCACAAAGCCTGAGTATCATCAAGATTTGATTGCCAAGCAGAACATCGAGGGCATAGTTGCTGCTCAGTACGACCTAGCGCTTAACGGTTTTGAGATTGGTGGGGGAAGTATTCGTAACCACAAGCCAGATGCGCTTAAGGCAGTGCTTGAGATTATCGGATTTAATGAAGAGCAGATCGCTGACCAATTTGGCCACATGCTCACCGCCTTTGAATACGGCGCTCCACCACACGGAGGATTGGCGCTGGGAATGGACCGGATCATCGCCATTTTACAAAACGAACCAAACATCCGTGAGGTTATTGCCTTTCCAAAAGACGGGAATGCTCGTGATTTGATGATGGACGCTCCGTCAGAACTTCCAGCCTCAGCCCTTAAAGACGCGCATGTAAAGTTGGATCTTGATTAGAAGGTTGAAGGTGACGAAGTATTACTTATTCTCCTCATCTTGACGCCTCTGTTTTTATCCCGACGTTAGGAGGGATCTTCTCGAACTCAATCGAGCCGAGAAGATTTCTCCTTCTGGTCGAAATGGGTGATTTTTACTTTCAATTTTCTACTTTAAACTCTTCCCCTCCTTTTTAAGGAGGGGTTAGGGGTGGTTATTCCGGAAAAGGGGAGAGATCGAGTTGTCGCCTGCGCCTGTGTACCCCAATCTGGGTTCTGTATTCTGTAATTCTGCGCTATAATATCCCCATGATTCAGTTTGAAACCAAACAAGAGGCGTTTACTGGCCCATTGGGGTTATTGTTAGAATTGCTAGACAAGCATGAGCTGGAAATAAAAGATGTTAACTTGGCTCAAGTGACTGATGAATATTTAGAGCACTTGGAAAAAGAGACTGTTCTGCCAGAGGAAATGGCAGATTTTTTAGTTATTGCCTCGCGCCTTATTTATCTAAAAAGTCGCGAGCTTTTACCTTATGTGCGGATTGATGAGGAAGATGAAAAAGTCGATGAGCTTGAGGATCAGCTGCGCATTTACCGTCTTTTTTCCGAAGCTGCTGACAGACTTGAGGTGCAATTTTTAAAGCCAGAAAAATCATATTTGCGTCCTTACACAAAAACAATTATTGAGACTGAACAAGGATTTTATCCAGCTGAAAATATTTCCTTAGTAAATCTCCACCAAGCCTTTAGATCAATTCTAAAACGCCTAGAACCATTTTTCGCTTTGCAGGCGGTTTCTATGCAAAGAGTAAAGTCAGTGGAGCAAAGATTGGATGAGTTAAAGAATGCGTTAACAACCAGGGCTAAGATGAGCTTCAAAGATGTAGTTGCCGGTGCCAAAAGTCGCGTTGAGGTCGTTGTGAGTTTTTTGGCTCTCCTAGAACTAATGCGTCGACAGATTGTAAGAGTAAAACAAAAAGATCATGAAATAATGATTGAGAGGATATGAAGGATCGAGTGGTAACCCCCTCCACCCTTCGCTCTGCAGAGCTTCGGAGTGGCACAGCCAATTCCCCCTTAAAAAGGGGGAGAGGCCGAATCTCGATTTCCCCTCCTTTTTAAGGAGGGGTTAGGGGTGGTTATAAATATATATGCAACAACTAAAATCAAAAATCCAAGCATTGCTTTTCTTGAGCACAAAGCCAATTACTTTTACGAGGTTGGCCAAGCTTTTGAAAGTTAAATCAACCGAGCTTGATCAGGCTTTAAAGGAAATGGCAGTTGGGATGAATGTTGCATCACAAGGAATACATTTAATTATTTCTCAGGACGCAGTCACATTGGCTACAAATCCGACTTTGGCTCAAGAGCTGACAGATTTAACAAAGGATGATCTTGAATCTGATCTTACTCGTCCGCAACTTGAAACTTTAACCATTGTTGCCTACCGAGCTCCGATCACCAAAGCTGAAATTGAGCAAATTCGTGGAGTTAATTGCAGTATTATTTTGCGCAATTTACTTATGCGAGGGCTAATTGAAGAGGCTGACGATGCTCATAAATTAACCAGCGTTTACACACTTTCTTCTAAAATGTTGCGACATTTAGGTATTCATTCAATTGAGGAGTTGCCAGATTTTGCAGAGTTACATCAAAATGCAAAAATTGATCGCTTGCTTGAATCCCTAATAATCGAGCCAGAGGAATATGCTTCTTAAGATTCTTGGACAATTGCTAGTGGCAACAACATTGGTTCAGATAGTACCAGTTGATGCTTCTGTTTTTGAATATCAAGCCGGTGTGGGCAAAATGGAGCAAACCATGATGAGTCCGGTCGAATCTCAAATGGCTTTTGGAACATTGCCCGAGGCAGAGAACCGTGATTATCCAGTTAAAATTGATCTTGATTCTTACGGGATTGTTACTTCAGCTTGGAGTGCCATGGTGGTGGATGATTCTAGTGGGGCAGTGCTTTTTGAAAAACATCCCGATGCTTTGCGTTCAATTGGCAGTGTGACAAAGCTAATGACAGCCCTAGTGTTTCTTGAGCAAAACCCAAATCTTAATGAGGTTGTTACCCTAGACCCTGAGCTAGATTATGTTGGCGGAGGTCGGATTTATCTTGGATATTTTAATGGCGTTTCCTTGTACAATGTTTTGGGCGCAAGCTTGGTAGGGTCTGACAACACTGCCACCCAAGCTTTGGTTAGATTTTCTGGATTGTCATCTGTAGATTTTATTGCGCGCATGAATCAAAAGGCTGATGAGATGGGAATGGTACAGACAGATTTTTACGATGTGGCTGGACTTGATTCCAATAGCATGTCCACTGCTCGGGAGCTTGTTCGTTTATTACAAGAGGCAGAGGCAAATGAAACAATTTCTTATTTCATGCAACAATCGACCTATACGATCACACAAGCATCAGGCCGGTCTGTCACCATTGAAAATACCAACGGAGTTTTACAAACCTTCATGAATGAGTCGCCATATGATGTTGTGGGCGGAAAGACAGGCTACTTACCACAGGCTGGCTATGTGCTCATTACCAGTATTAAACACGAAGGGAATATAGTGCATGTGGTGATAATGGGTGCAGAATCAAAGGATGCACGAGTACAAGAAGCAAAAGGCTTGGCTTATTGGGCGTTTCAGACTTACCAGTGGCCGGAGTAGATCGATTTCCCTTCCTTTTTAAGGAGGGGCTAGCTGTGCCGCTCCGAAGCTCTGCAGAGCGAAGGGCGGGGGTGGTTATCCCGGAATGGAGAGATACCGAGCTGTACTATGGGTTTTGAAAACTGTGCATTGTGCACACAAATAAAATATGATCAACGCAATCGTCCAATTTCTTGAATCATTTCCTCGCGAGCTGGCGACTATTATTTTGTCTGCCTTGCCAATTACGGAGTTAAGGTTGGCGATTCCAATCGCGATTCATACTTGGCAGCTTCGACCACTTGATGCGCTTGGCTATGCCATTTTAGGAAACTTGATTCCACTTATTCCACTATACTTTGGACTAGATAAGCTTCGATTAATCACAGTCAAATTTGCTCCCTGGATGACAGGTGTTATTGATCGATCGGTTGATCGAGCGCAACAGCGAGTTAATGATAAATATGCAAAGTACGGTGCATTAGCGCTTTTTTTGTTCACTGCCTTGCCTTTGCCTTTAACCGGACTATGGACAGCTACCTTGGCCGCTGTGGCTCTAAAAATTCCTTTTAAGTACGCAGCGCCGAGCATTATCCTTGGCGTAGTCGCAGCCGGCATAATTGTCACAATTCTTAGCACCAGCGCCGGAGTGATGTTTTAGATTGATGAAAGAATTATGAAAAGAGTCGACGACAAAATGCCATGGTGGTGGATGATTATGTTTTACTGATGTTGTCGATGAATAGATTTTTTAAAAAAATGCAGATAACGGGGTGGTGAGGATTATCAAAAGGGCGGAACAAAAAACAGTCTATGGTCCGATCGGATATTAGACTGTTTAAATTTGAGTCATGATAAGGGCGATGAGAATAATTTGTGCGAAAAGGGCAGTGGGGAGTTTTATGTCGTGGTAGCGATCTATGAAAAAGTCGTGGAAGTAAAAGTGGAGGTCGTTAATTGGTTTGAGAAATTTGGATTTGGTAAGGTCATGAAGGCCGACGAGAAGGTCTGGCATAATACTGCCGGCAATGGCTGCTGTAAAAGCAAGTTCAGATGTACCTCGGACTACATGCATCAAAATTAGGGCAAGATAGACAGCAATAATGCTATCAATTGTTCCATAGGCAAAGGCGCCTTTTTTCTTTTTATGAACTCTTAAATTTTTTGAAATATGACTATCGCCATGGGGAATCATGTCAATGATAAAGTGTGATGTGAAGCCAATGATAAATCCAAGAAGGGGATTACCAACAGAAACTCCAATAACCGCGCCAATAGCTGTATGTGTGCTTAAGGTCATGTGTTTATAAATTTAGATTTAGACTCCTTTGATTTAATAATTGTATCAAAAATTTAATTAAATAGCACTTGCTAATTAGCTCAACGGGGAGATAGTGTATTTATCAAGTAAGTCATGATTCATGTCAAGGGCATGATACAAAAAGATTCGACCTTGGTCGAATCTTTGTTTTCATTAATTTAGGCAGCCAGTTTTTCTGGATTTTCTTTGTGCGCTTCTTCCATAAAATCATCAAATTTTTCTGCAATCTCAGGGTTGGTTGGTCTTTCATTGTTTGATAATAGAACTGTGAGATCTCCACCTTCTGTATAGCCACATCTTTCCAAGCCCTTAATCCGTTCTTCTGTAGCAGACGCAAGGCGGTAATTGCCGTTTAAATCGAAGAATGCAATTCTACTATTATTTTTTGTATATTTGCCTTTTGTACTACTCGTAGGGGATGGAACAAACACTTCTCTTGGGGCTTTCTCTGCTACACCAAGAATTTCAATCGTTTCTCTTGGTTTTAGTATTATCCAATCGTTTTCTGGCAAGAATTGTTCTTCATGTGATTTTAATTCTTCCGCAGATGGAACTGACCCAAGTATTTCGCTTATGTTTCGCATAAAATATAATAGTTAAATATTAAAAGATTAAAGTAAGTATTAGTTCATTATTTGTAAAGAAGAATGGTGGGCGAGGAGGGAATCGAACCCTCATGATATTGCTACCACAGGATTTTGAGTCCTGCGCGTCTACCAATTCCGCCACTCGCCCGTGTTGAATTGACGAAAAAAGTGTATCAAAAAAAGGTTGTTTAGTCAATATAGATGCTTGCAATTATCACGATATTTTGATATAGTCCTGGCGCAGAATCAAAGCGATTCTAGGTGAACGAAGAAATTTTGATGAGATGTTGGTGAACGACGAGGAGCGGAAAAAGCCGTACCTACCAGTACGGTGTTGAGCACCGCAGTTGTGAATTGACAGATCGCAAAATTTCGAAGTGAATTTGAAATGCGGTGAACGAAGAAATTTTGATGAGATGTTGGTGAACGGCGAGGAGCGGAAAAAGCCGTACCTACCAGTACGGTGTTGAGCACCGCAGTCGTGAGCCAACAGATCGCAAAATTTCGAAGTGAACTAATTAAGGCTGGGTAGCTCAATCGGTTAGAGCGCGGGACTCATAAGCCCGAGGTTGTGGGTTCGATCCCCACCCCAGCTACCATCCTTCGTCGCTTAGCTTTGTTAAGCTATGAAGGATGTCCCTTCGAAGCTTTAGCGAGGGGGGGACAAAAAATCTTCACAAAAGTGAGGAATTTTTTATACTCACAGGGTTTGTTGACTTTGGGTTTTTCCATTGATATATTGACTTTATATGGAAGATAAAACAGCAAAAGATATATTAGAAATCGTCGGGTTTCTTAAGGATAATATGGTCTGTCGAGAAGAGATGGATCAAAAGTTCGAACAGATGGATCAAAAGTTTGAACAGATGGATCGTAGGTTCGAGTTGAGACTCGACCAGAAGCTCACTGAGGTAAAATCAGAAATCATGACCCACATGGATGGTTTTATTGGATTGCATCAGAAACTTGATCTTGAGCTTGTAGCCTTGAGAGCAAAATATGATCGTCTTGAATCGTATGTTATGAAATTAGCTCATCATGCCAATATCAAGTTATAGATTGAAAGAATAGCTAGAAAGTTTTTAGTAATTTTAGTAAATAAAAACATCGGTCAACTGACCGATGTTTTTGGTTGCGGGGATTGGATTTGAACCAATGACCTCTTGGTTATGAGCCAAGCGAGCTACCGGACTGCTCTACCCCGCGCCAATATACTACTTGCTAGAGGCTGTTTTGTCAAACATCTCCATGTTTATTATCAAGTTTAATCGTTTGGATAATCAGCATGATATTGATATAATAGGCCAGTAGCGAAATACTATGAATAATGATAAAGAATTTGTTGCAAATTTTTTTACTAGCAGAGAGGAAGAAGTGCCAAAAATAGTGGAGGGACTTGAAAGAGTTGCATCTTGTAGGTCAGATGATGAAGAAGGATATCCAGACAACCCAGCGTTTGCCAGTGCCAGAGAAGCTATGCGAATGCGTTTATTGGCAGAATCAGGCGCACCAGGGCTTGCGGTTAAAGATTTCGATAGAGCAGTAAAAGAAGAGACTGTTGAAAAGCCAATAGAGCAATATCCGAGTATTCCAGAAGCAGAGTTTTTGGCTTTTGCTGATAGATACAGGGCGTTGTCTCCACAGGAAAGAGCGCAGTTGCGAAGAAGCGTGTTTGAGTCAATCGGATTTGGTTTTGATGAGAATGACGGTATAGTAGATTTTCCTCCGAACATGGGCGAATATGTTGATAGTTTGGCCATTGACGCTAAAACTGGTGAGTTGATAATTGTTACTGGTTGGGCTGGACATAACCAAGCTAAAGATCGGTTATTTACCAAGTTTAGGTCAAGAGATGGGAAGGCAGGAAGAAGTTATGTTGTTGGCGGTTATATTGTTAGGGAAATTGCTGGATGGGAAATTCCATTTGCTGAGGTTTCATGCCCTGATGATTTTACAGATGAGGAATGTTTGGCAGTGGGCAGGATCCTCGCACAAACACGAAGATTTTTGCCAGTTGATTGCGAAACATTTGAGTTATTAGTTTAATATGGCACACATTGTATCAATCGTTAATCAAAAAGGAGGCGTGGGTAAATCTACCACGGCTGTTAATTTGGCTGCTTATTTAGCAGACATGGGAAAGTATGTTTTGCTTGTTGATTTGGATCCGCAGGCCAATGCTTCAAGTGGACTGGGGCATGATATTTCAAATACCAAGGGAACATATGAAGCAATGGCTGGTATGGGACAGACGCGTGAGTTTGTGGTGCATACAGCTCATGATGGTCTTAATCTACTTCCGGGCCATGCCAATTTAGCCGGAGCATCAGTTGAACTTGTTAATGAACTTAATCGTGAGCGAAAATTGCATCAAGCTTTGCTTGAGATTAGAAATGATTATGATTACATCCTGATTGATAATCCACCAACGCTTGGTCTACTAACCATCAATGGCTTGGTGGCAGCAGATAGCGTGCTTATTCCAGTGCAAGCTGAATATTTTGCGCTTGAAGGTTTAGGTCAGTTGATGCAAACAATTCAGATGATTAAGGATTCAATCAAGCCAGAGCTGCAGATTATGGGAGCAGTGATTACCATGTTTGATTCCCGAACAAAATTATCAAACCAAGTTTTGGAAGAACTTTATAAACATTTTCCAGAAAAGATTTTTCGTTCAGTTATTCCTCGTAGTGTTCGTTTGGCCGAGGCGCCAAGTTTCGGAAAATCAATTGCTCATTATGATCCATCATCAAAAGCTGCGCGTGCCTATCAGCGTTTAGCTGAAGAATTTTTAAGGCGTGAAGACGCCACAACTCAAGAATCACTTTACAAATCATAAATTATGATGAAACCACAAGGAGGACTTGGCCGTGGTCTAAGTTCGCTTATCCCACAAAAGATTGCGCCAACACCAGGCACTGAGGCAGCTCAAGTTATTGAGCGCACTCATGAGTCGGAAATTCCAGTTAATCAAATTGTTGAAAATCCTCATCAACCCCGTAAACATTTTTCCCCATCAGATTTGGAAGATCTTTTGCAGTCAATTAAAGAACACGGGATTTTGCAACCACTTCTGGTCACCAGGCGTGATGATGGCACTTATGAATTGATTGCTGGTGAGCGTCGTTTTCGTTGTGCGAAAATGCTGGGAATGAAAATGGTTCCAGCTCTTGTGCGTACTGCCACAGATCAACAAAAGCTGGAGCTAGCTTTGATTGAGAACATTCAGCGATCAAACCTTAATGCGATTGAAGAGGCGTTGGCCTATCAATCATTAGCAGAAATGTTTAGCTTGCGTCAGGAGGATATTGCCAAGCGGGTAGGAAAGAGTCGATCCTATGTGACAAATACTTTGCGTTTGTTAGATCTTAATGAAGCAATTCGTCAGGCTATCATGGAAAAAAAGATTTCTCGCAGCCATGCCCGAACATTGCTAGCTGAGCCAGATTCACAAAAGCGTGACGCCTTGTTTGGCCAGATGCTAAAAGGAGAGATGACAGTGCGTGAAGCTGAGACGCGAGCAACCGGATTGCAAAAAAAGAAGCCGGCTCAAAAAGATCCAAATATATTAGCCATTGAATCTGAACTCCGCGCGGCACTTGGCACCAAAGTCCAACTTTCAGTCAGCGGAGCCAGTAGCAAATTAACAATCCACTTTTATTCCCGAGAAGAGCTTAAAGATTTTATCAAAAGAATTGTCGAGTAACGCGTTGGGGTCAGGTCTTTACTCGGAACACTCAAATCGATATAGGTGTTCCGAGTAAAGACCTGACCCCATTTATTTTTTTACTCCCTCCCCATGAAACTTGAGAAAAATGATTTCTTTGTCTTTTTTAGTGAGTCTCTAATTTTTGTGCGAGCGTGTTGAGTTTTGACAAACTTTAGCCAGTCAGCGTTTGGACCTTGTCTGTTTTTTTCCACAATTATTTCGCACATGTCGCCAGATCGTAGTGGGGTATTAAGGTTGGCAATTTGACTATTGATTTTAGCGCCTCCGGCTTTATCTCCAATGTCAGTGTGAACATGATAGGCAAAGTCAATTGGTGTGGATCCAGCCGGAAGATCAAACACATCTCCATTTGGAGTGAACACAAAAATTCTGTCTTGGAACATGTCGAGCTTGAGCTCATCAAGTCGATCCATAAAATCTTCCTCATCCAATTCTTTTTGAATTTTAACCAGCTCATTCATCCACTCCACTCTTTGTTCTTTTTCTTCTGGCTTTTCTTTATATCTCCAGTGCGAAGCAATACCAAACTCTGCTTCCTCATGCATTTCTTGAGTTCGAATTTGGAATTCTAAAATCGTTCCTTGATCATCAAAAACTGTGGTGTGCAAAGATTGGTATCCATTTGGTTTTGGCTGGGCAATATAATCTTTGATACGACCAGAAAGAGGATTATAAAGTCCATGTAAAATTCCTAGAGTTGCATAACACTCGCTGACATCGCCAACAATAATTCGCAGAGCCATAATGTCGTAGACTTTGGTGATATCGTCATTGTATCTTTTGAGTTTTTTATACAAGCTATAACAATACTTGATTCTTCCGTGTACGCTATTAGTTCCTATTTTATGTAAGGTCAATTCTTGCTCCACGGCTTTGATGGCTTTTTCAATGGCCGGTCCTGCTTTTTTAACTCGCTGGCCAAGCAAGTGCTTTGTCCAGTTGTATTCTTTTGGTTCCAAATAGCGAAAAGCATAATCTTCAAATAAACCGCGATACTCTCCCATTCCTAAACGATTGGCAATTGGCGCATAAATTTCCATGACTTCTTTGGCAATTCGTCGACGCTTATGTTCTGGAATTACATAAAGAGTTTCCATGTTGTGCATGCGATCAGCGAATTTGATAAATACCACGCGTACATCCTGAGCCATAGCCAAGAACATTTTGCGCAGGTTTTCAACATAGCGATCAAGCCCACGATATTGAACATGTCCCAATTTTGTAACCCCATTAACCATGTTGGCTATGTCGTCGCCAAAGGCATTTCGGATTTCATCAAGCTCAACATCAGTATCTTCTGGTACATCATGTAAGAGTCCGGCAACAACGATTTCAATTGGAAGACGCATTTCAGCTAGTTTGATAGCTGTAATTAGAGGATGAATAAAATACGGTTCTCCGGTTTTGCGTAATTGACCAGAATGAGCTTGAGAGCCCAAATTAAAAGCTTTTTTTGCTAATTCAATATCAGCCGAAGTATAGCGATCTTCTGGAAGTTTTGACTTTAATTGTTCAAATGAAACATTCATGGTGATTGTTATTTTCTATTATACTCTAGTGTTGATTGCAGGAAAACACAAGTATTTGATACCATGGTGTCATATGACAAAAGATATTGAGCAAAATAAAAAAGAAACAAATTCCAAAGGGATTGAAGAGCAAAGCACTCCAGAGGTTGTTGATCCTGCCGAGATTGCTCGTCAAGAAGCTGTTAAACAAGCAGCAACAGAGCAATTGGCCGCAGACACAGCTCAAGCTCATGAGCAAGATTTAGAAAAAGCAGCAGTTGCACATTCTGTTGCCGAAGATATTGCCCAAGCCGTTGGTCATCCACTCGATTTCGTGGCCACAGCAGAATCAGCACCAGCACCTGAGGCAGAGCCTGTTGTTGAGTCGGTACAGGCTGCTAGTGCGGAAGATGAACTTGATGCTATTGCTGGAATGGGTAAAGGAGTGGAGGAGGTTCAAGATTCTCAAGCAGAAGAACAGACTTCGGCGCCTGAGCAGGTAGAACCACAGGTTGGTCCTGAACCTCAAGAAGAGTCAGCTGCACCAAGTCCGGAAGAAGTCGAAGTTCCTGCGTTCGCAGGCAAGGCTGAGTCAGCGCCGGCGCCAGAGTCTGAGGAAGAACCTAATTATGAATCAGAGCCAACTGTTATCCCTGATTCGGCTGAGGCAACAACTGTAATTCCAGAGTCAGCAGGGGATGGTTTAGATGCAATCGAAGCTATGGGGGATGGGGAGGAGGCAGCACCAGCGCCTGAGGCAGAATCTGATTATGAATCATCGCCAACTGTAATTCCTGATTCAGATGAAGAGTCTGGTGTGGCTGGAGCTGAAGTTGCGGCAGCAGCTGTGGTTGGAGCCGAGGCACTTCGTAATCCATCCGCGATGGAAGCTTTTAATCGGGTGGCAGAACGCGGCGTAGATGCTGTCATTGGAACTGCGCAAGACATGGGTAATGAGGCGAGAGGAACAGCAGAACAGCTTTGGACTGGAAGAAGAGCAGAGGGTCCATCAGTAATTCGTGAGGTTGATCGTTTGGGAGCAGGAGCTGTTGATCGTGGGATTGAAGAAATCAGAATAGTTGCTAGAGATCTTGGAGCTGGATATGCTTTTGTTAGAGATTTTGATAAAAATCATCCAAAAATTTCCAAAGCAGTTAAAACAGGAATATTTGGAGCGATTGTTATTCCAGGTTTACTTATCAAAGGTGCATGGTGGGGAATGAAGAAAGCCGTGTTTGGACTTAAGTGGCTTAAAAATGAGATTGTTCCCGGTTTTTTGCAACTAATTGGTCAGAAAGATGTTAAGTTTGGTGAAACTCCAGAAGCAAATGTAAAATTGCTGGAGAAGTATAAGAAAGATCAAGAAGAAGAAAAAAAGAAAGAAGACGCATTGAGGAAGAAGAAGTAGGGGTTGAGAAGTAGAAAGTTAAAAGTTTTAAAGGTTAAAAAAAGGATCGACAATGTCGATCCTTTTAATTTGATGTTCTGTTTTGCGAATTTCGTGCTTCCAGCTTTTTGCTTTTTGCTTTATACTTTATACTTTATACTTTATACTTTTTTCCCCTTCCACTTCCCATTCCCTCGCTTTCTTTTCTTTTCCAATAATTCCACTGCCTGTTCTTGGGTTAAGGTTTTTGGATCAAGTTTTTTGGAAATTGAGGCATTTGTTTTTCCGTCTGTTACATAAGGTCCAAAGCGACCAACTTTAACAAGGATTTGACCTTCAGACTCCGGATCTTTTCCTAAAGTTGCGATTGGTTCGGCCATTGCTTTTTTTTGTTCTTTGGTATTTTTGATAATTGTGCGCGCAATTTCTTCACTTACTGTGAGTAGATTAATATCTTCTGGCAGTGAGGCATTTGTTTTTCCTGCTTTTAAATACGTACCATATGGACCCATTTGAGCAGTGATGATTTCTCCATCTTCTGTTTTTCCCACTGTGCGTGGCAAGTCAAAGAGTGGCATTACTTCTTCAAGAGTGACTGTATCCATGTTCATGCCTTTGAGTAATGATGAGCTTTTTGGTTTTGGTAAAGTTTTGTCTTCTTTATTGTAAACACCAAGCTGAACATAAGCACCAAAGCGTCCGGTTTTTAAAAATACTGGTTTGCCTGATTTTGGATCAACACCTAGCTCGCGCTCATGCATGACATCTGCTCTGGTAAGCTCGCCACTTTTTTCATCAAGATTTTTATGGAACGGTACATAAAACTCAGCAAGTGTTGGCACCCATTCTGCTTTTCCTTCAGCAATATCGTCCAAGTTTTTTTCCATGTTGGCTGTGAAAGCATAGTCAACAATGTTGGGGAAGTGTTCAACCAGCAGATCAGTAACAATTAAGGCTGTGTTTGTTGGTGCTAACTTTTTGTGATCATCGCGTTCCACATAGCCACGATCAATAATTGTTCCAATTGTTGGCGCATAAGTTGAAGGTCGACCAATTCCATGTTCTTCCAAAATTTTAACCAGAGTTGCATCTGAATATCGAGCTGGCGGTTCTGTAAAATGTTGCTTGGCAGCCATTGATTTTGTGTCAACCAAATCTCCTTTAGTGACTTCGGGCAATACTGTTTCTTTGGCTGCGCGATAGACTTTCATGAATCCGTCAAAAACAATTACATTTCCAGTGGCTCTAAAAGTGTATTGCTTGGCTTGTAGGTCAATTCCAGTTTGTTCTATTTTTGCATTTGGAAGTTGAGTGGCAATTGTTCGTCGCCAAATTAAATCATAAAGTTTCCACATGCCAGCGTCTTTGAGTACTGTTTTGAGTGAGTCTGGAGTTTGGGCTGGATCAGTTGGGCGGATGGCTTCGTGAGCCTCTTGCGCGCCTTTTCTTTTTGTTTTGTAAGCAACCGCACCTTTTGCATAATCTGAGCCATAGGCTGACAAAATAAATTGTTGCGCTTCGCCTAGGAACTTTTCCGCTAGATTAAGTGAGTCAGTTCGCATATAAGTAATGCGTCCTGTTTCATAAAGTTTTTGCGCAATGGTCATTGTTTGCTTAGCACCGAATCCAAGTTTTGTGTTGGCTTCTTGCTGTAATGTTGAGGTTGTTAAAGGTGTTGGTGGTTTACGGGTTGCTTGTTTTTTCTCAATAGCATCAACAACGGCTTGCACGCCTTGCAAGTCAGTCACGATTTTATCTGACTGTTCCTGATCGTGGATATCAAGCTTGTCTAGTTTTTTTCCATCAATTTTTGCTAGCTTACCTTCAAAGACTTGTGCATCTTTTTCAAACTGACCTTCAATGGTCCAGTATTCTTCTTGCTTAAAAGCATTGCGTTCACGCTCGCGCTCCACAATTAATCGTAGCGCAACTGATTGCACTCGACCGGCCGAAAGCCCGCGTTGAACTTTCTTCCACAAAAACGGTGACAGTTCGTAGCCAACCAAGCGATCAAGAATGCGGCGAGTTTGTTGAGCGTCAACTAGATCAATCATCAATGGTCGAGGTTCTTTTAAAGCTTCTTCAATGGCGTGCTTGGTGATTTCATGAAAAGCGATCCGTTTAACATCTTTAAGATTTAAATCAAGAACATTGGCAATGTGCCAAGCAATGGCTTCTCCTTCGCGGTCTTCGTCAGTTGCTAGATAGATCTGATCAGCATTTTTGGCCGCAGCTTTTAATTCTGACACTCGCTTGCGTTTGTCAGTTGGAATAACATAGGTTGGTTTGAAGTCATGTTGAACATCAACTCCGATTTCGCGTTTTGGCAAATCACGAATATGACCAAAAGACGACAAAACCTCGTACTGTGCGCCGAGGAATTTTTTGATAGTTTTCGCTTTGGTTGGAGACTCAACAATTAGTAGTGTTTTTGCCATAATTCATGATTTCTTCGTGTTTGATGAGCAAATCATGCAGGAACATGTCTGATGTGTCAAGAAAGACAATAAAAGAAAGACAATAAAAGAGATAAGCTCTAAAAGCTAGGCTCGTGTCGTAAATAAGGGACGATCGTCCCTTATTTACGACAAATGAGGATTTGGTATAGCGTATCGGCATATTTGATGTTTGCCGTAGCGTGGCGGAGGCAAATATGGGCGGAGGCTTTTGTAAAAAGCCGTAACCAGATATGCTGTGTTATATGATGTATGCTTTTCTTTTTGTCTCGCTTTAGCGAGACCATTTTTCTGTAATGAACAAATTTTATTTTTGTTTTGGCGTAGGGGCAGAGGGGCTGGGGGTGAATGCCCCGAAGCCAAGACTACTTATTTGTCTTCTTTCTCTTCAAGTTCTTTGTGACTTCTTGGAGCAGATTCTACGAGTGAATCTATTTCATACTCATTTGCAAAGTATCTATCTAGAAATTCTAAACTTAATTTTGCAAATCCATGTTTGTCAATAATTTCATTCCCTTCTTCATCAAATAAACAAAAATCTGGGTGAGCGCCATTATTTCCAAAGTTTTTTATTTTATGCAAAAGAGCTTTTAGTTTTTCTGATATTCCTGTGGATTCAATTTGTTGATATAAATTTTTACCAGTGGCTTTTTTATCTATCATTTCTTGCTGAATTGAACGACGAGCCATTAGCATACAAGCATTATTAAACCCATTGTTATAGCAACTTATTGCTTCTTTAAAATCTGTTCTAACTTTTTCATTTGTAATGAGTTGTAAATTTACTCTCGGTTTCCAATCGCCGACAATCGGATAATAAATATCTAATCTTTGCCCATATCCACCGGGACTACTGCGAAATTCATCAGGACTACAATTATTATGCACTGTCCATTTTGTTGCAATCAAGCCATTGCAATTCGTACAAATATAAGGGATATGATGTTTATCGTCATTTATACATTTTTGATGCCCTTGCTCAACAACCACAAATTGACATTTTGTATCACAATGCGGGCAATTTAATGATAATGTTTTTGAATATAACATAGTGGTTTATTGAAAATTTATTAAGCAAAGGCAAATAATTGTTGCTGTGAAGAAACTGGCTCTATAATTTCTTCTTCAACCTCTCCTTCTAGCATTTTTATTACCGTATCACCGATATGATAACCAAGATTTACTGGTACAGCATTACCAATTTGTTTATATTGTTGAGAAATTGAACCTGTAAATTTCCAGTTGTCGGGAAATGTTTGGATTCTAGCATATTCGCGAACAGTAAGAGGGCGAGTTTCTTTGGGATGACATCGTTCTGTTTGTTTTTGAGCTGGACTACAAGTCAATGTTAATGACGGTTCATCCCATGAAAGCCGTCTTGCCATGCCAGTTTTTCCTCCTCCCATAAAAAAACTTGCTCCCATATATTCTTTTTGTAATTTTTCTGGTAAATCTCTCCAATACCCACCTGGTGGAATAAGTTCTAAAATTTTATGTTTTTTTTCGGGATATTTTTGACCCTCAGATTTTGGGCATTTATATAATGCCTCACGAAGCGGAATAATATAATCTTTTTCTTTTGGAAATGAGATAGGAATATCTAGATCATTTCGTACTCCAATAATTATCAAGCGCTCTCTTTTTTGTGATACATCTAAATATTGTGAACGAAGTACTTTATATTTTACTCTGTAGCCCAATTCTTCCAAAACAGAAATCATTGTTTTTAGAGTTCTTCCTCCATCATGGTTTAGTAGGCCTTTTACATTTTCACCAATAGCAATTTTTGGTTTAACTTCTTTTACACATCTAGCAAATTCAAAAAATAAAGTTCCACGAATATCTTCAAACCCCATTTTTTTTCCAGCATAAGAAAAAGTTTGACACGGAAAACCACCTTGTACAATGTCTGCTTGTCCTTCCTCAAATTTTAAATTTCGGATATCGTCTTCTACTACATTCCAATCTGGTCTATTTATTCGTAAGGTTTCACAAGCATATTTATCATATTCATTTAATAAGACATGCTCAATACCCGCATTCTCCATACCTATTGCCGTACCTCCAGCTCCAGCAAACAGTTCAATCGCAGTGTATGGTGATCTCTTTTTGTTTTTTAAAATTTTAAACTCATTCGTTTTACTACCAGATTTATTTTGGATTCTTTTAACTTCATCTAATAAAAATATTCTTGCATTCCTGTTATTCCGAAATGATTTAATCAAGCCAGATTTATCCCAGCGTCTAATGGTATCAATTGATATGTCTAGCAGAGAAGCAGCCTCACCTGCTGTATAATATTTTTGATTGGTTTGCATATAAAAAATGATAGAAAGTTTATCTATCATAATTATATTAAATAACCAATGCCTATGCAATGGTTATCTTGTGGAAAAGGCGAGCTTGAACAATCCAAAGTACTCTTTTGTTTCTTTTTTGCTTAGCTTGTATCTGTGTTTATCAGCTAAAACTTGAGGTAAAACTTCAAATAATTCCTGAAGTGCATTTTTTCTTCCAGTAGCCATTTCATAAAAACTTACGCCATCAATAACTCTGATTTTATTTTTAACAGGTCGGCGTTTCTTGGTTTTATTATCAGGTGGAGTAAATGGTTTATCATACTTTTTCTTGCCTTGCGGTATCACTTCAACAAAATATCCAACATAACCAGCATATTCAGGCATTTTTAACTTTGCTTTAATTGCGTCATAAATTTCAACTTTATGATTACCTTTTGTTGTATTAAATTTATTCTTTACTTCCGCAATAATTTTCTTTTCTTCATTAACGACATCAAGACCACCACCCACGCCCAAATCTTTCCACCCGGGTACAGCTCCTAAAACCTCTTGATGAAAATCTCCAATAGCATTTTGCATTGTTTTTTGAGTTTGTCTGGCCTTTTCTTGTTCAATCCATTCTTGATATGAAATTGAATGCGTAACTCCGTGGAATAGAGCAGAAAAAGGATCTATCACGTTTTTGTGTAGTTTGATTTCTGCATCATGTTCTGCCGTTTCAATAATATTAATTACACGAGCAACGGCAACACAGAGATCATTGTCGGATATAAATTTTAAGTAAGGCATAATATTCAGTTTTATTGTTAATATTGTAACTTATTTCCCCTTATAAATAAATCGTTTCCGTAGCGTTGTTTCCGTAGCGTAGCGGAGAAAATACCATATACCCCCTCTTAAAAAATAAAAATAAAATTTGTTCATTATAGAAAAGTGTTAGGCGTTAGCCGTAAAAAGAAAAGCATATTTCATATAACTGATAATTTAGAATGAATTTTGATTGCTAATTATTTTTTCTTCACCTATCCACTGTGCGCGCATTTCGCCACTTAAAAATAGTGAGCCAGTGACAATAATAATTTCGTCGCTTTTGATAGTTTTCTTGGCATGTGCCAGCGCGTCAGAATGATCTAGGAAAACGCCTGATTGCTTTGTTTTTGGGATAAGCTTTAATAGCTCGGCTGGATTGGCTGTTTTGCGCTCTGTCATTTGAAACCGTGTAGTTGTAACTTTGGCAACATGGGGGATAAGTAAATCAAGCATCGAGGAGACATCTTTATTAGCGGCACATCCAAAAATTAAATGTACTGGTTTTTTTAAAGTTTTAATGTGTTTAACTGTTGACGCAATTTTAGCAGGGGAGTGAGCGCCGTCCAAAATAATCATTGGTGATTTTTGCATTGTTTCAAATCGACATGGCAGCCGCTTTAGATTTTTGAGAACTAATTCAATGGCACTGTTAGATATTTGGATTTCCTTTGCAGCGGCAATGGCTAGTGAGATATTGTGCTGTTGATGCTCGCCATGATTGGCACCAATTAAATTTTCAAACGGCGGATTGATAAAGAAAAGTGCGGCATTGTTTTTGATCGCTTCGTCCATGAAAACTTTTTTGATTTTTGGTCTGGTTTCTCCGCAAAATATAATTTCATCTTTTTTTATAATCCCAGCTTTTTCATAGGCAATCTTTGCTAGAGTGTCACCCAAAATATCAGTATGATCTTTATCGATGTTAGTAATAACAGCAATCACTGGCGTGGGAATAACATTGGTTGCATCCCATCGTCCGCCACAGCCAGCTTCAAGTACGCACCACTGTGCACCAGCATTTTGAAAAGCAAAAAGTGATAAACAGGTGGAAAGTTCAAAAAATGAAAGTGGGGCATCGTGAGTTTCTAAAAATTTTTCGTAAACTTTTGTTAGCTTATTTATTGAACTTATTAAATCTTTTGCTGGTAACAGCTCATTGCTAAATTGAAAGCGTTCTAAAAAAGTTGTGGTGTGTGGTGAAAGATAAGTGCCAACTTTTTTATTATCAGCCACAAGCATCTGATGAATCGAATAAGCGACCGATCCCTTTCCGCTAGTGCCAGCGACATGAATAATTTTTAGTTTTTTGTGTGGACTTCCTAGCGCATCTAAAAACTGTTCCGTCCTTTTGAGTGATTTTTTCAATTCTAAAGTAGAGTCAGAAAATTGCTTTTGGCAAAGATTTGCTAGTGACAAAAAAGATTCGTAGCTTTGTTTGTATTGTTCAAATAGGTTAGGCATAGGTGTAATATTGGCCACCAGTATCTTGTACAAGCCCTTTGAGTTCAAGAACTGAGAGGGTAGCAGAGATTTGATGAGCAGCCAGTTTTGTTTGGCGAGTTATTTCATCAATGTGGATTGGAGTTTTAGAAAGAGTTTCCAAAATAGCTGTTTCCTCTGGAGTTAATCCAATTGGCTTTTGTTTTATTTCAACTTGAGCTGGCGTGCAAGACCCCATGTCAAAGACATTAAGGATATCCTGTGCACAAGTTACCATATGTGCGCCATTTTTTAAAAGTATATTTGTGCCAGCAGAGGTCGGAGATGTGATCGAACCGGGTACGGCAAAGACTTCACGATTTTGTTCTAAAGCAGATTGTGCAGTAATTAAAGATCCAGATTTTTCTGCAGCTTCAATTACCAGCGTGCCATTGCTAATGCCTGAGATTATTCGGTTGCGAATGGGAAAGTTTTGTTTTGCTCCATGCATGAGGATAGGGAATTCGCTGATTACTGCGCCATTATTTTCCACAATTAATTTTTGAACTTCTTGTTCACGCGCGCTCGGAGGATTTAAAATTCCAAAACCTAATACCGCAATCGTGATTCCACTCACATCAATTGTCGCCCGATGAGCAATCTCATCAATACCAAACGCTAGCCCGCTCACTGTAACGATTCCTTGTTTGGCAATTTCTTGAGTCAGATCTTTAGCAACTCGTATTCCGTAATCACTGGCTTTGCGCGAGCCAACAATGGACAGTGAACGATGGTTATCAAGATTTGGCAGTGTACCACGGATAAAAAGAAGATAAGGCGGGTCGTATATCTGTTTGAGAAGTGAAGGATAAGAATCATCAGTTAGCGTTAAAACTGAAATTTGATTGTCGGTTATCTGTTGCATTAAAGCATCTGGATTGATTGCTTTGCGAGCTTCTAAAAATTCATTAATAACATTGTCATGAATTCCAGCCAGCTTTAAGTCAGGTGCAGTTGCCTCCCAAGCACACGGTGCCGAAGCAAAATAACCCATCAATCGCGCCAAAGATTTGGGTCCAAATTTAGGAAATTCGTTTAAGGCAATAAGGTAGTTGAGGTCTTGAGACATGGAACTATTATAGCAGACATTCTCAATTCCCATCCCGACGGTAGGAGGGATCTTTTTGATGGCTAGAAGTGGGGGGGGGGACTTAATTAGAACGAAGTTAAGACTTAGTCAGAATGATTTAGACATAGAGACTTAGACATTTTGTCTAAGTCTTGGAGAGAAATAATCAATGTTTTCAGTATGAAGCGAAAATCAAAAAAGCCCTTTCGAGGCTGTCCCAAAACTCCC
>DMOG01000007.1 GCA_003453595.1 Candidatus Uhrbacteria bacterium | reverse complement strand
GAGGAATTAAGCAACAAAGCCTAATGACTCTATTTAATTCCTCATTTCTCAGTTTGATCGAGCTCGAGAAGATCTCTCCTGGGCGTCGAGATAGGGGAAGGAATGTAGTATTGTCTTCAAGCGTACACTCCAGCTGTGCTAAAGGTTTATGGGTCAATTACCCCATACACAAACCCCGCGCTTGGCGCGGGGTCACTAAGTAAAGATGGATCACTTTCCGAATTGAGAGCTGAGCAGGAAGCCCTTCCCACTCAAGCGTCTGTCGCCTCGGACAGAGATGTACCATTCGTCGTCAATCTCGACGATGGAGCTATGCGCTGTGGAATGAAGGTTCCCCTCCACCCCAGTGAACACATAACCTCCGAATGGGTTTGAGGCAAGGTACTGCGTCAGATGCGCTCGCCACATGGCCATACTGTCATGGATCTGAATGTACGGCAGGACCATGTCGCAAGCTTCGTGCGGGTTGAGCACGAACTGCTCTCTGGCCGCCCCAGAGTCAGTGGACATGATCACATCGGGCAGTGGCCGTTCTGCCACGGTCCGACTCGAGGTCAAAACCATGCTTGGCTTCCAAATGCTAATCTGGCGGCTGTTGATCGCGAAACTGACTGGGGCGTCAGTGTCATTCACGATCGTAGCCTCAAACCACCCTCGGCCGCTTAGCGGAACCGGCATGCCGATGTAGCACCGGTACAAGTCCTGCTGGGTCGTGTCGGCCATGGAGGCGCGGGACGAATCATAGACCGAGGTCGCCAATGCCTGTGCCGGCGACCGAGCCTGGGTCTGAACAGGAGACGGCGCATGATACGCGGGCGGGTTGGCCCAGACGCCAAGGAGCAACATCACAAGGGGCATCATCATGGCTACTCTCCCTGCCCGGCCGGAACCGGATCGTCAGCGAACACGATCTCCTCGAGCTCAGCGATCTGAGCACGCGTCGCCGTGGCCTGATCGATGGCTTCCTGGAGCTGACGCTTGACCTGGTCAAGCTGAGACTGGATCGACCTGGCCAGTGCCTCAGACCTCTGGGCCTGAGCCTGCGCAACCAGCCGAATGGCTTCGGCGCGGTAAACCTCTGCGCGGCGATCCACTTCCCACAGTTCACGCGACAAGCGCGCGGCCTCAGTCTCCTGGATCATCATTTCCCGGTTGTACAGGATCTGCTGACCATAGGGGTTGTACTGGGGGGGATACTGACCGTACTGAGAGTACTGTGCCGGGTACGGTTGAGCATACTGCGACGGGTACTGACCCGCATACGGATCATGTCCATAACCTTGAGCATATGGATCATAACCGTACTGACCATAACTCGGGTCGATGTACACCGGCGGTTGCGGGGGCGGCATGATGCCCACCCGCACCTGCACACTCGGACGCGTGTACACGCGCCGGGTCTGAGCATGGGAATGGGAATTCGACCAGGAGTCACAGTGGTGATTCCTATCATAGTGCACGCAGTGCTGCGTGCTCGACCGCTGACCGTGTGCGCTGCCAGCGAGGACGAAAAACAGAATCGCGATGATTTTCATGGTTCCTCCGAACCGTTTGGGTAAGGAACGGGCTACTGCAATTTAGTGTATCGCAGACAGCAAAACTTAGCACAAAAAAGTCTTTAGGTCAATCGCCGTGGGGTCAGGTCTTTACTTGGAACACCATTTTTGTAAATTTGGGGTCAGGTCTTTACTTGGAACACCTAAAAGACAAAATAAGCTAATATTTTATAAAAAAACTAACTTTATATATAAAATGAAAAGACCTAGGATTGATATCTATAAATTTTATTTTTTAATAAATCTAATTTTTAATCAAAATCCTTAATATATAGATAAAAAGTAAAAGGTAAAGACCTGACCCCAATTTGAATCATTAGGTGTTCCAAGTAAAGACCTGACCCCAAAATCATTGACTTTCGTGCTAATTATTGCTACATTTTACGGTCTTGATCTTCGTCACCTTGGCGGTACGATCAACGACATGTACCGTCACAACTGAAACAATGAGACTCGGGAGAAAAGATGGCTATCTCAAGACAGGACATTCTGGGAACCCTTAGTGATGTGGGGTTTGCAAGCTTGCGCGAGAGCATCCAAAGCGCAATCGGCAAGAGCGATCCTGCCATTCTGCTAAACAACACTGGCTGGCGTGCAAAGCTTGCCGATGTTGTGATCAACCACCCCGGTGGCGTTGCCACCGGGATCGATTCGCTGGCAACACTTGTAGGCAGGGTTGCTGGTCATTACAGCCCCTTGGCCGGAAAAGCTGTTGACGAATTCGGCGAAGCCGTTGCCTTTGGCCTCAAGGACCTAGCGGTCCGTGCCAAGACCGGAGAAAAGATCACCCACGGAGAAGTTGAGCAAGCGCTTGGAGAAGCATCAAAAACTCTCCAGGTCATGCGCACGCTTCGAAGCGGAAATCTAAAGTATCTCCGGCCAGGTCAGCCTGGTGCCTTCTTCGCTCTGCTGCAAGCGGCTCGCGCTGAGCAGATTACAGATCATGAAGGTCTCCGTGACTTGTCTGGCGATGCTTTCCGGATCGTCAGTGGCCTGCTCTTTGCCTTGGACGATGACCCACAACTTCTGGTGCAAACTCTGCCAACAGAGTTCACTTACGAAGATGTGATCAAAAATCCTCGTGGCACATGCCACAACACGATTGCCATGGTCACCACCATCAAGTTCATGCCGTGGGAGACCGTGCTCGACATGATTGACTATACCTTCAACATCAACACCATCCGGTCAACAGCCGGATCATGGATTCACTCGGCTATGAACGCCATCAAGTGGATCGTGGGGATTGGAGTTGTTGGTTATGTATTATTCTTGGCCGTCTCAATCGGCCTCTTCCTGCTCACTGCCGCAATCTTTGTCGGGTCTCACATCCTGATTTTGGTTGCACCTGTGGGCAAGGATTTGTTCTGGCTCTGGACAGCGATGGTCATCGCTTTCCTGTACCTCTTGTTCTTCCGATACACCTTCACAGTCCTGGATCTTTTTCACAGCCTGTTGTTGTGGCTAGGATCCAAGTTGGGGATCAGGGATGAGAACAGCTGGGTCGGGCTGGGTATTCGCTTGACAGCCTCGCTGTTCAATAAGCAAGAAATTCTCCAGCATTTGCCCGGAGGCAGTAAAGCGGGAAATACTCAAAAACCCGCCAGCCTACCTTGGGCTGTGAGCTTTGCCTCAACCGTATTTATTGCCGCAATCGCTGTGTTCGCCCTCACGATCCTCAACCAGATCATGGGCAGGACCATCGAGAGCGCAATGCTAGTAGCCATCACTGAGCTGCTTGTCCTGCTGGCCGTGGAGGTCACACGCCGCGTAGGATTCAAGCTCTCTGATAAATTCCACCGAAAGAATGCCGTGTTCACAATTAAATGGGTGACCCGGGCCATGCTCGCATCCATTATTTTGCTCGGCATCGTCAGCTTCCTTGGTATCCGTGGCGCATCCAGCATCGTCGGCTGGGTCCGCAGTGGACCGGAATCAATCAGGAGCACCCACGAGCAAGTCGAGACCTCGACTACCTCAAAGGCCACAACTCCTGAAGAGAAGGCTTGTGCATATGCCCGGAAGTACGGTAAGAAACTTCCCAGCTACTGCAAGTAGCTCTCGTCGTCATCGTCGAACCCCGCGCCAAGCGCGGGGTTTGTTGCGTGTAATAATTATAGAAGGTGGAGCGACAGTCGCTTTGTTCTGATTCATTTACTACTGACTACTAGCTACCACCTATCGATAATCCCTTCCATCCCCCTAACCTTTTCAATCCCCTTTTTCCTAAAACAAAACCCCCAGCATGCGCTGGGGGTTTTAAACATCTGAACCCTAATTTACAAAGCTCCAGTTAATTTCGTAATAACGAAGTCTGAAATTGCGTAGGCGGCAAGAGTAATTATCAAACCAATAACTGCGTTAATCATAATATCTCGAGCTTTCTTTGTTTGCTCTGCATCACCCTGTGCTGTCATCCAAAGGAAACCGGCGTAAATTACAAGAAGCAAGAGAACAATTCCTAGAATTGAAAGGAAAATACCAATCAACGATCCAAGTGTATCTTCTAAAGATCCATCTGTTAAACCAGATCCTTCTTGAATATCACCAAGATATTCATCAACTGCTGCGTATGCTGGTGCCGCTAGCATTGGAATACTCAAAGCTCCAACCACTAATAACGCACCGATTTTCTTAATATAGCTCATAGAAAAATTAATTACGATTAAATTATGTTGATTAGATTATAGCATGATTTGAATTATCAATACTAGCCAATAGCTGTGAATATAAATCGAGTGATGGTATAGGCGGCCAAAATTATCGCCAGTCCAATCACTGCTCGGATCATTGTATCTTGTGCCTTTTTAATTTGTGGGGCTTCTCCCCGTGCTGTCATCCAAAGAAAACCAGCGTAAATCATCAATATCAAGAAGATAACGCCAGCAATCGCAATGGCTGGAGCAATTAAGTGACTGCCAACCCATGAGCCAATGCTTGTTGTTGTTGTACTATAAACTGGCTCGCCAGTTGCCTCCAAACCAGTATCGGCCGGGCTTAATTGGGCAAAAACCAAGGAAGGGCCAAGGATCAATAAAATTGATAATAAGGCAATGTATTTTCGCATAGCTTTTCGCCTGCATAATAAATGCAAGCGAATGGTCATGAGAAAATTAACTCGAGGCGCGTAAAACCGCACTAACTGCAAACTCTGTTATTGACCAAGCTGACACAATTATTGCTAACCCAATGACCGCTGAGATAAGCATTTTTTTTGACTCCCCTACTACATCCTCATTTCCTGATGCAGTCATCCACTTAAATCCTGCCAACAAAACTATTACCACCGCAACAACTCCCAGCAAAGCAAGACATGCTTTGATTAATCTACCAATACTTTCATCAATACTTGCCTGTCCAAGGCCGGTGCTATCACCAAAGTCGTCACTTAAAATATCTCCCACTTCAAGTTGCTGACCATGAACAACTGGAACATTAAAACTTAGCGATGCGCCACCAAGCACTGGTAAAATTACCAAGAAACTAAGTGCAAAGATTAAAAATGTTTTTGCCATATTACTTTTTATAACTAATTATAAAACTTTGTCGTCTATACTCCTGTCACACTGCCAGTGCCAATGGCATTAAAGATGGCAGTGGTGACGACATAAGCGCTAGCAATAAGAATAATGCCAAGCGTTGACCAAATAAGGATATCTTTTCCTTTTTGAATCTGTTTTCCTGTTCCCATATCTGTTAGCCACAGAATGCCGCCGTAAACAAGCATAAGCAAAGCCAAGGTTCCAGAAACAGATAAAGCTCCTTGAATAACTCGAGCAATAATCAATCTCACATCGCTTATGCCAAGTGGATTAATAATTTCTACCGCGTCTTGAGCTAAGGCAATAAACGGAATAATCAATGTAATTATTGTTGCAAAAACTGTCTTAGTTTTTTTCATTTTCATAATAAATCTATTATTGCGTAGTAATTATATCGCCTGCACTAGAGTCAGGTACTGAATTATCAATTGTATCTTCGAGATTATTTGTACCAACATCCCCAGTCAACAAAACAGATATAACCACACTAATAGCCACATACGATCCGAAAATAATGGCTATTCCAATAAGTCCGCCGAGAAGCGCTTTTCTTCCATTTTCAACCCAAGCAGGATCACCATGGGCTAAAATCCATTTCATTCCTCCATAAACAAAGACCAAAAGCAGTACTGATCCACTAATAGCTAAAATAAATGAACTGATATTTACTAAAAGCTGCAACATGTCGTTGAGTGTACAATCTCCTGTATCTCGACAAGCACAGGCGTCATATGAGTTTGCACAAATTCCAGCAAAAATAATTCCTTGATCTCTCATGTTATCATATTGTTCAGCAATGGTTGCTGCCTGTGCCAAAGGCGCAAATAAAAACAAACTTACAACCAAACAAAGACCAAAAAGAAAAACTCTTTTCATACAAGAACAGTATAGCACGCGAGTCCTTGCAAAAACAAAACAACCTGTGAATTCTCAGGTTGTTTTGTTGCCCTATCCCATTTCGATCAAAGGGAGAAATCTTCTCGAAATGAGAAGCTCTCTCTCCTTCTTTACTTTTTTATCATTTCCTTGAACCAATCAACATAAGGTATCTCTGCTGGATTTACTTTGTTAATCATTCCAAGATAATAACTAAGAAAACTTCCAAATTGTAACAGCTCGCCAACTTCTTCAAGTTCTGTTTTGCCCCGAGTTTCATATTCAATCACTTGTGCTCCCTGCTTTTCAAAAACCTCGGCTGTAATCGGATATCGTTTTTTTGTTTGCTCATTATACAAATTTGATTTAATCATCACCACTGAAAACTTAGCAAACATCCCCTTGGGAAAAGTAAGTCCCTCCATTAGGTGATGATTTAATTCTGGCAATTCATGAAACTCAGCAAACTGCTTGGCAGTTTCATTGATCTGATTGGTAATCACATGAGCGCAACCAACCAAATGTTCTGATCCCACAAATAGCATTGGTCGATCCTTCAGTGCCAGCGCCACTTGTTTGGCTGGATTTTCTTTTGAGTCAACATCAAGAGCGCAAGAATCAACAACCTCAGACATAGCGCTGACCATGGCTTGCTTTTCTGTTTTTGCTAGCTTGATATATCCGGCTGTCTCTAACATTCCCAAAAGTCCGCAAATCATAAATCCAAGTCCTAGTCGTGGTTGTTTTGCCAAATCTCCTGGCTCAAACATATACATTGGCCATTTATTTCTTTTAGCTAAAACTAACAATTGTCCGCCAGTTGTGATAACTGCAATTTTTGCTTTTTGCTTTTGCGCCTGTTTGGCTGCGCTTAATACTTCCTCGGTGGTTCCGGAAAAACTGGAAAGAATGACAAGTGTTTTTGATCCAACCCAAGCCGGCAGCTGATAATCATGCACAAAAACCATTGGTTTTTTTAATTTCTTAGCGCAAGAAGTTTGTACAACATGAGCACCTAGCGCTGAACCTCCCATGCCAGCCACAACAATCGTGTCGCAAGATTTATATGAAGATGGAAAAGAAAACCACTCTGTTGCCTCAAAGGCAATATCAACTTGTTTGGCTAATCGCTCAATGCCGTAGGCAATATCTGCCTTGTCATATGTTTTAAATGTTTTTGTATTGTTAAGCATACTTAGAAAGGTTGTAGAGGTGATTAGAGGTTATAGAGGTTATTGCTATTTGAGATCGAGTTTGTAATTTCTGTGCGTTGCTTGGCTGAGCCGATGATTATGGCTCCAACTGTTTTGTTATTGCGATCGAACAGCTCCAGAATAGCATCTTCTTGATGTAAAAGTCGAACATTATCTGCTTTTGATTGATCTATGTCCCCGATAAATGAAAGCTCAAGATCACCAATTCGGGTTGCGTAAGATGAGACAAATTTAAACTCTTTATCTTGCCCGGTCATATTATTCGCAGCCAAACTTCCCTGCCCAATAGCATTTGTCCAGTTTACGACTTGTCTTACTCTGCCAGCTATCGCGTCATCAAACTGAGCAATGTCGCCAGCTGCAAAAACATTTTCATCAGATGTTTGCAGCTTTGACGAGCAAAGCAAACCTTGCTCAACTTCTAATCCTGATTCTTTTAACCAACTTAAATCTGACAACAGCCCAGCGCCAACAGCCAGGATCGATCCTTTAATTTCTGTCCCATCATCAAGTTTCACTCCCAAGAAAACATCTGACTGAATAATTTCAAATCCGGTGTTAAGTCTAACATCAATTCCAAGCTCACGCGCCTTTTCTAAAATCTTATTTTTCGACTCTGGTGACAAAACTTTTGACCAAAATCCATCAGATCGAAGAATTACTGTGGCGCTTATTTCTAGCTTCTGACAAATATGTAAAAACTCCATGGAAATAAACGATCCGCCCACAATAATCATGCGTTGCTCATCGATCGGTCGTGTTTTCATCTCGCCAATCAAAGCTTTCAGATTCTCAGCATCTTCCAGTGAACGAAAATAAACAATTCCCTTTATATCTTCATCTATCAACCGTGGCTCTTGGCCGGTTGTTATTAAAAGCTTGTCATAAGGAAGCTCACGCTTATCACTAGTGACAATAAATTTATTCTTTAAATCAATTAATTCGACCCTTGTGTCTGTTAAAAGTTCGATGCGATTATCCACATACCACTTCTCTGGTTTTAAAAACAATCGCTCACGATCTAATTCATCAGTCACATAGCGAGCTAGAATAACTTTTGAATAAAGGCGATGCGGACTTTGCTCAATAATCGTAATTTCAGCATCAGAACTTAACTTTCGTAATTCCTGCGCCGATGTTGTACCAGCAATGCCTCCGCCAATAATCAAATATTGCATAAATATAACTTAGATCTTAAATACACTATCTTGGAAAATGATGAAACTCGGACATAGGCAACCACCCCTCACCCCTCCTTAGGAAGGAGGGGGTCGCAATTAAATCTCTGGATAAAGTTGCTTGCCTGATTGGTCAGTGACAATCACGGCCAATACAGGACAAGATTGAGCAGCCAACAAGGCCCGATCTAATTCTTCCTGCGTAACCTCAATGGTTCGCTCATATTTTGGCGCTTCGGGTGCTTGACCATGGTCCAAAACAAAAGCCTTATTCTCTTCATTAAGCTCAAAACTTGAAGCATCGACTGCCACACAACTGGCAGCACCAATACATAGGTCGGGATCTACTTTGATTGTTATTTTCATAGGGGATTATTTATTATCCCATTCCGACGGTAGGTGGAATCTTCTCGAGAAGATCTCTCCTGGGCGTCGAGATAGGGAATTAGTTTCCTTACACTATACACCGCGCGCTATCTAGCCCTGATACTTCTCAAGATAAAACTTCACCAGCTGGGCCGCTTCTTGACCGACTCGGGGGTCGTTGAGGCGGACGCCTGTTTTTTGAGCAACTTCTTCGACTGACTTTGCGCCTGACAATATTGCTTCTTCAATATCCTTGTCAGTAACTCGAGCAATCGGATCAACAATACGGGTCGCTTCTGGCTCTATTTTATCAAATTGTTTGGTTCTGCGGTAATAATCATTCACAGCATCACGCAAAGCTTTATCTGACAAAACACTGCAATGAATTTTTCGTGTTGGCAAACCACCCAAGCTTTCCATTATCTGTTGCGGCGTGATTGCTCGCGCTTCTGCCAGTGTCATCCCCTCACCTTCTAGCACAATCACAGAAGTCATTGATGTAGCAGCAATGGCTGACGCGCAGCCAAAAGTTCGCCAATAAAACTTTTTAATTCTTTCATCATTCTCATCAACCCAAAGCCAAACGCGGAGTTCATCTCCACAAGCCGGCGACCCAGCCCGACCCATGGCATTGTACTTATCCAATTCAAGATCATGATCCAAAAAATTCTGCGGATGAAAAAAATGCTCACGCACAATCTCTGAATAAAACCAGGGTTGAAAATTATCTTGCTCTAAGTCCGTCATAAAATTCTTTGACAATCATGCCGTACATGGCATGGATATTTTTTACCATCTCAGGATCTTTCTCTAAATCGCGCGTAGTGGCCTCCCAACGAACACCAGCTCCTGGAACATCTTCATCAAACCAATCCATCATCGGTTTGTAAGATTCAATACTTGGAATTTCTGAACAATAGACTGATCTCTGCAAATCGTACCACTTTGATAGTTTTGATGGATCTTCATTATTTGGCGTACTTGTTGGACTGATTGATTCAATGATCTTCGACTCCTTAAGTAACTTAAACGATTCAAGATCTTCAATAAACTTTGCTGCTGAAATTTTTATCCAATAATCAGAAAATGCGACCAGTTTTGCAGTTATATTAAATAGTCCAAAAATATAATCATGCTCAAGCATGTCGTATAACACATGGATCTTCCAACCTTTTTCAAAGTCAGATCCTACTAATGCATAGGTTATCTTCAAGCTTGAATCATGAGTCAGATGTCGATCAATCCCACTTGTATAACGAGAGTCAGAATACATGACGCCTGAGAGATATTCTGCGCGATCCAGAACTCCAAGCTCTTTTTCAAACTCGATGGCGAACCTGACATGTGTTGCCTGCATAGCCATATTAACTTTCATTAACCTTAATCGGACTCATGGATCGAAGGCGTTTGACTATTGGTGGCAGAACTTCGAGTACGTATTTTAGGTCTTTCTTTTTTGTAAATCTTCCCAGCGTAAATCTTATACTGCCGTGAGCAACCATGTGCGGAACACCAAGGGCCATAATCACATGACTAGGATCGAGTTTTTCACTAGTGCAAGCCGATCCTGAGGAAGCAAAAATTCCCTGGGCATCAAGATACAAAAGGAGTGCTTCGCCTTCGACTCCTAAAAATGAAATATTGATGTTGTTTGGTAGTCGCTCAGACTTGTGTCCGTTTAAACGAGTGTTTGGAATCTTTGTTTGGACTTGCTTGATAAAATAATCACGCAACCTTGTTAGCCGACGCACTTCTTTTTTCTGACATTGCCCAGCCAACTCAACGGCTTTAGCAAAACCGGCAATACCTGACACATTTTCTGTGCCAGGACGAAGTCGACGCTCCTGTAAACCGCCAAATTGAATCGGCGCGATCTTCACTCCCCGTCTAACAAACAAAGCCCCTACTCCTTTTGGTCCATAAATCTTTGATGAGTTGATTGTTAGTAAATCAACATGTAGTTTTTCAACATTTACATCAAGCGCGCCCAAAGCCTGACATGCATCTGAGTGAAAAAGCGGATAGATGGTTTTGTTTTGTTTGCGATATTTATCAATCACCCGACCAATGTCGGCAATGGGATGAATTGTGCCAATCTCATTGTTGGCATACATGACAGACACAAGAATCGTATCCTCACGAATCGCATCTTTGACCTGATCAGCCGAGACCTTACCATTCCCGTCAACTTCTAAAAGTGTAATTTCAAATCCTAATCTTTCTTGCAAATGCCTAAGCGTTTCCAAAACCGCTGGATGTTCAGTGGCGCAAGAAACAATGTGACAACCATGAGTTTTATGTACGCGTGCCACTCCTTGAATCGCAAGGTTGTCAGACTCGGTTCCGCTTCCTGTAAAAATAATCTCATCTGCATGAGCAACTAGTGCGTCGGCCACTGTTTTACGCGATGCCTCAACAATATCACGAGCAACCTTGCCTTTGGCATGCATACTGGAAGGATTTCCCAATCCGCGTTGCTCAACATCGACAATAACCTCCAAAACCTGAGGATCAGTCGGTGTCACGGCCGCATAATCAAGATAAACCTGGCGCTGTTTCATAAGTGAGCAGAATATAAGAAAAAGGGTGTTTAGTCAATGATAGCATATTAGGGAAGCCAGAACCCAGAAACCAAATTACAGGCGACCTCGGTCTCTCCCCCTTTTCTAAGGGGGAGAGGGCTGTGTCCTTCGTAGCCCAGAGGGCGAAGAAGGGAGGAGGTCCTCATCCTATCTCGGCAACAAACAAAGATTTAAAGAACCACGAGAGTCGAAGGGGGTTTGAATAATAATATTCTACCCATCCAGAGGAACGAGGTGACGAAGGATCCCGTGTGTGGTCGATTGAACATTGAACTATCTACAGAATTTATCACTCCGACCCGTCGGACGGGGCTTTGTTTGAAATGGGTTGCGTTGTCTGTGTAATAACCAATTGATTCCAAGATAAAAGTTCGCAAAAATCCAAAGAGCTGGAATGTTAATTTAAGTATACAGGGGTGAATATCTTTACACTTCACGACACACAATGTCCCGATCGGGACATTGTGTGTCGTAGATATAGAAAATAGCTTATTAATAGAGGCGAAATCCTTGGTTTTAAAAATATGATCGCTCTACACCAAGGCCAGCAACGGGTGCCAGCAACGGGTGCCTGGACAATTTTGCTATTTTCTGCTAACTTTATGGGCCGCGTTTGCGGATTCTCTGTACCTTCACCGGCCAGCAAAAGGCCACAACCAAAGGAAAACGCCGTGCCTGACAGACAACAATCCTGCCATTCAGAACTCGCAGACCTGCGCGCCGAGAACGACCAGCTGCGCGAGACATTCGAGCGCCTCAGCCAGGCTGTCATGATCTATGGCACGCCCGAGCAGATCGACTACATGCTCGAACAACTGCCAGACATTCCAAACGAGGAGACGCTGGCTATCGGCATCGACGCACTCTACATGACGGTTAGGGCGACCAATGTGCTGTGGAATGCCGGCATCCACTCGGTGGGCCAGCTCATCCAGTGCAATCCCGCTCGCCTGCGAACGGTGAAAAAAATGGGACCTTTCACCTACCAAGAAGTTCTCGTGTGTATCCAGGAATTGCTTGGCGCCAAACCACGCCTCGGCACGCGCCTGCCTGAGCGCCTGGCCAAGCTCCATCCGGTCTCGGACTATATGCGCGGCATGACGCCATAGTCATCACGCAACATCGTCAAAATCCCACCGCCTACTCGGCCGGTGGGATTATCGTTTTTTATCAGATCTCTCCTAGGCGTCGAGATGGGGATAGAGGGTGAGGCCGGTGGGGTTAATGTTTTTAGGAAGAATCATGAATGTTGAACTATTTTATAACCACCCCCGCCCTTCGCTCTGCAGAGCTTCGGAGCGGCACAGCTAACCCCTACTTAAAAAGGAGGGGGAACAGGACAATGGGATATATAAAAAAACCAACCAGCGTCAGTTCTTTTCCTACATTCTACATTCTACCTTCTACTTTTAACTTTCTACTTTCCGACTCCTATTCCTTACATCCACCAAAAGTGAATGCATAAAAACCAACATGATCAGAGCTAAGCTTGAGTTTCAAAGTCCCATGATGATAAACATCTGATGAAATCACATTATACATTCGCGGTGAAGTGATTGTTAAAATTGCTTTTCCATTTTTAACAATAACATCGCGACCAGCCATATCTTCTGGTAAAGTTTGACCATCGATTTCAACATGGACCTCAACAGACTTATTTTTCTTAAGCGAACCTGTAACTAGATTTACTGAAAACGCGCTGTACTTAAGACTTAAATATTCAGTAGCTTGGGCCAGTTCACGGGAATGTCGCAATTCTTCTTTTTCAATTGCCCAGTGCCCGTGCAAATACACAAGATCATCAACATGCGAACCTTTATCATTAAAATCTTGCTCTTCTCCAGGAATAATACCAACAGCATTTCCAAACCGACCACGCAAAAATCCTAAATATGTTTCTGGTGTTGTACGATAACATATTCCGCCACCAACTGACATTTCTGGACGCACTGCTGGTAAATCTTCTTCTCCAATTTCACGCAAAGCTTCTTGAATCGCATTCTCTGTTTGCGCATATCCACCCTCACCAACATGATCGTAAACAATCTCACCATCTTTATTAATCAATAACTTGCGTGGCCACCAGCGATTGGCATACAAAGACCAAATTTTGTAATTAGGATCTAGCACAACTGGATAATTTACTTTTAGATCTTTGATTGCGCGCTTCACGTTCGCCTCATCTTTTTCAAAATCAAACTCTGGAGTATGCACACCAATAATCACCAAACCTTTGTGAGCATATTTTTTATGCCAAGTACGCAGATGCTCCAAAGTATGAAGACAATTAATACAGGAGTAGGTCCAAAAATCAATCAACACCACTTTTCCTTTCAGCGATCTTAAAGTCATGGAATCAGAATTGATCCAGAAAAGCCCTTTGGGAAACTCAGGGGCATTTATTTTTTGTTTTCGATGAAGAAACATGTTTAATAAACTTCAACACCAATGTAGGCAGAAATTAATCGTCCAATTACATATCCAACTAAGGCCGCTGTCATGGAAACAAGTGCCATTTCAAATCCACTCTTAAGTCCGTGTCCACCGACAAACTTTGCTTTGGCAAATCCCAGCATAAATAAACCAAAAATCGTAGCTCCAACTGATGGAATAATTGCGTCTGTCACACTAAAAAAGAAATATGGCACAAGTGGAAAAAGTCCACCAAATAAATAAAAAACGCCCATTACAAGTCCGGCAATGATTGGGGAGGCGGACACAGCAGGCGCAAATCGATATTCACATCTTTGCACTTCTTTTATCCACAAAGTCCGCTCTGACGACAAGGCATCTAATATTTTGGCAATTTGTAATTTTGAAAATTTCTTTGCTTTTAATGCATCCTCAATTGACTCGGAATCATTCAAGCGCGTCTGCAACATTCGCGACCCATCCTGACGCTTTCGATTTTCAAAAACTTCTTGAGCTGACTTGGAAGAAAGATAACTTCCCGCTGCCATGGACAAAGCTTCAACAGCAATTAAAACACAACCAATTATAATAACAATTTTTACATTCTGCGTCCCAGCCGCCACACCAGTTAATACTCCCAGTGTTGAAACAAGGCTATCTTCAAAACCAAAAACAATCTCTCTAATAAAAAACTCAACGCGTTTCCGTAATCCTCCTAACATAGCGTTGGTATTATATCGTAGAAAGTAAAAAGTAGAAAGTTAAAAGTCTAAAGTTTAAAGACGAAAACCTAAGGCTTTATACTTTCTACTTTTTACTTTAAACTTTATCTTTTTTGCGCTATAATATGCTTATATGCAAATATCAAATCATTACGCTCCCTACAAAACTAAAACTTACATCGCAGTAACAAATAATGAAATTTGTAAGATTTTTATTATAGAGGATCGTGAAGTTGATTTGAAAAAAGAATTACATGCTCAGGAAATTGACCGCGAAGGTGAACAAAGCGGAACCAGAAATGACGGACCACGAAATTTCGATGAAGAAAAACGCATTACTCGAGTAGCAATGTACAAAGATTTAAGTGCTTATCTAATGAAAAAACTCAAAGGAGCCGATCTAATACTTTGCGCGCCAGAAGCATTTAAAAATGAAATCTTTGAGACCATGCATACTGACATTCAGAAAGCAGCCAAAGAGATAGTTCCAAAAAATCTAGCATCCCTACCACTCGATCAAATAGTGAGGATACTACAGGAGATTCGATAAAATTAAACAAGCAACCAGACCCGCTTGAAATCAAGCGGGTTTTTTGATACTATTTTGTGCGTGGCCACGTGGCGAAGTTGGTTAACGCGGCGGTCTGCAAAACCGCTACTCGTCGGTTCAAGTCCGACCGTGGCCTCCATATAATTACAAAACCACAGATCAGTTACTGATCTGTGGTTTTTTATCTTACTCAACTACCATTACTCCTACCATGTCGTCATCCTCAACTGCTTGGAAGTTGTAAACTCCGGATTGAGGTTAATCAATTTGAGCCTCTTCTCCTCCTAACCTCTTATTTAGCCTAAGCCTTTGATTTAGCCTGAGCCTTTGCTTGCGCGCGAGCATCCTCAAATTCCCTTATTGAATCCTTTTGGCTCTGTGGCAGATCCTGCTCATCAAAACTTGCAGTATGCGCAACTCCTTGGATCAATTGAACAATTTTAGAATACACATAACCATGCTCTTTTGCCGATGAAATTAAATTATCTTGGAGTTGTTTTAAAATATTTTTTTGTATTCTTATATTGCCTTCATCTTCCGAAATGTTGGGATCAGATAATGTGTCTGATAACAGTGAGATCTCCTCCTCAACGCGGTTCACAAACATATCAATATCCTCTTTTTTCATTCCAAGAGTTAATAACATGTCTGAGTTTTCTGAAATTACCTGTGCTTTTCTAGCGTATAACATGACTTCCGCTCCATCACCAATACCTCTGAGGGCTTCCATCTGTTTTTTTCTTAAACTTTTCTTTTCTACAGCATCTCTACCGCGCTCAATCATGCTAAGCGCGATATTCTTCTTTATCCCCTCTGGTTTTGCGGGGCTAATTTGTCCCTCGCCGTGCTGTCCTTCTCTCATATATATTAAAATTAATAATAATTAAATGTAAAGTTATTTTACTCCACCACCAAAACGCCTGTCATGCTGTGGCTTTCGTCAGCGCGGAAGTTGTATGTTCCTTTGGCTGAGTTGATGCGCACAACGACTATGTCACCGGGTGCCATTTCTCCTGTTGTCCAAAGCCCATCTTCTTCACGAACTGTTAGGTTTTGATTTGTGTAATTAACAAATTTAATTGTGTTGCCCTGATCAACCTTAACCATGTTAAATCCGCAATAACCAAGGTTGCAACATGCCCCAGTTATTTTGCAAGTACCAGCTTCATCATAACCTGCAAAGCGAAGTGGCTCTTCATACATCATTACTCCCAAAGACGCTGTCATGCTCTTATCATCAGCAATGGTGTATCCATTGTCACTTAAAAATTCCACTGAAGTGGAAAGAAATCCACCCAAGATTAAGTAACTTGAAGCAAGCGCGTCTGGAAGAATATCAATATGTGACGACCATGAGGATCCAAAAAGTGTAATGGCATTGCTTTCATTTTTTAAAGCTGCCAACATGCCACCGGCCAATGGAACATAAACTGTTGGTTGACTGGCCAGCTTTAGCAAATGAGTAGAAATAGCACCATTGCCAAGTTGTGGTTTGTAAGTGACCATGCCACCAAAAGGAATATCGTTCATTTGTGAAACTGAGATTGTTTTCACATCTTTAAAATCATCATACCAAGTAAAGTAAGTTGCTTCATTTGGAAATCCATAGCGGACATCATCCATGCCAAAATAGTAAACGGCGCTTGACGATGAGCTTTTGATAAGTGTGCCGTGCTCAAGGTCACCGACTGATGGAAATGAAAGGGCAAATGCCTGCGAACCAGTTGCCATCATAATTGCCATGGCAACAAAAAATATTATTGTTTTTTTCATATATAATTATTGGGTTGTTACTTCCTGAGCAGAAAGGATTATCTCTTCTGCAGAATCATAACTTTGACCATTAGTTGTTATCATAAACTGATATTTGTTTCCTGCGTCAGATATAAAATAGTAGTCATAGTTATATCGTCCACCAATCTGGCAATCTTCTCCATCTTCACAAAGCTTTAATTTATAAAAACCATTACCAAGATCTTCGGCTTCAGAAGGAACCACTCGGCGAGTATCAATTCGAAGAACGCGGATAATAGAATAGTCTTCCATCACATACTCTCCCATTATTGCGGTCTCCTCTTCTGAGGGTGCGCGTCCTAAACTTGTCCAAATTGTCTTATCCACACTTTGTAAAATAACATCACTCACTTCTCTATTAACATCCTCTTGGCTTGGAAGAGCAACATTTCCCACTGTATAATCCGGCACCATGACCCAGCCGCTTGGCAAATCAAAGGCAAGATACCAGTTTCCCTCCACTACAGATGGTGCCATTGCACATCCACCTCCAAGTAACACCAAGGCGCAAAGGCCTAAAATCATTTTCTTCATATTCTTTGGTTAAATTTCTTATAAGCATTTTAACATGCTTATAGAAACAAAAGAAGGCCATATTGCTGGCCTTCTTTTTATTTATTTGTTTGGGTAAACCTCAATCTGAATGTTCTTATATCCGAATTGAATGGCGTCACTGTAGCTCTCCATCCAAATATCAACGCGTTTATCATATCGGGCATTCATCCGATCTTCGACAATAAAGACATCATCACCGTAAATTTCAGGAATCTTCACTCGTGTACCTATTGGCAAGAAGTTAGCAGCCAAAACACCGTGACGGGTTGTGGTGCCTGAGGCCGTAATAAACGGCGTGTCATCAGTCTGACCAGCAAGTGAGTTATACGCAGTTGCCGGAACAGTCATAACATAAGCAGGATTGCGCGTACCTGACTTAGGTAACTGTCCAAACGAACGAAACTGATTTTGGATATTTTCTACTTCCAAAGCCAAAGTTGCGTTAGCTCGATCCATGTCAACACTTGCTGAGGCTTCAAGAGGAATAGAAACATAAGCAAGAATTATGATTAAAAATCCAATCAAAGCAAACTCAATCGGTGACTTCTTGATCATTTTTGTAGTTTTCTTGATAGTTTTTGTGTTCATAGAGAATTCATTTCAAGACTAGCTTATAAAGGCCAGACTTGAACTGACTTCACTCAATCGACGCCCTTGGTTTTAATGAGTTTCTTAATGATTTAAAAAACCCCTTACAACTCAAGGGACCACTACTGTACCACATTTTTGCCTTTTTGTCAATGAATAAGTCGATATTTTGGCCAATATTCGGTGAGAAAAAACAGGTCTTTTTTTGCCAAAAAACAGATTTTTTCGTATACTTGTGGCATCAATCTTTTTAACCTATTTGCTTTATGCATCATCCCTATTCACCTCGCCGAGGCCGCTATTCATGGGCAAATTCAAGGAAAAGTTCTTTTTTGGGAAAAATCAAAGAGTATATTGCGTATTTAAAAAAAGCCAATAAGACAACGCTAATTAAAAATGCACTGTTGGCCTGTATCGCTATTGCTTTGGCAGGTAGCATTTTTCTTCTTGGTGCCTTTGCCTGGCTTTCAAAAGATTTACCAGATCCAAACTCATTGACTATCAGGGAAGTTCCCCAGTCCACAAAAATCTATGACAACACCGGCGAGCATTTATTGTATGAAATTGCTGGTGAAGAAAAACGCACACTAGTAACATTGGATCAAATTCCCCAATATGTAGTTTGGGCAACAATTACTGCTGAGGACCGAAATTTTTATCAGCACGGTGGTATTGATTACAAAGGTATTGCCCGCGCGATCTTTGTGGACATAATTACCTTGAGTCGATCCCAAGGAGCGTCCACTATTACCCAACAGCTTGTTAAAAACGCTATTCTTTCTAATGAAAAGACCTTTACCCGAAAGTTTAAAGAGCTTTTGCTCTCCTTTGCACTTGAGCGTCGCTATACAAAAGACGAAATCATGCAACTTTATCTAAATGAAATTCCTTACGGATCAAGAAACTATGGGATTGAGGCTGCTTCACGCGCATATTACGACATGACCGTTGAGGATCTGTCATTGGCTCAATCTGCAACTCTAGCTGCAATACCGCAAGCAACAACTTATTATCTAAATAATCCCGATGAGCTTGAAGCTCGTAAAAACTGGATTTTGGGTGACATGGCAGAGCTAGGTTACATAACTCAAGCAGAGGCAGACGCTGCCATGCTCGAGGATACAAGTATTACCGCTTATTACTCTGACATTGAGGCGCCTCACTTTGTGCTCTGGGTAAAAGAACAACTTGAAGAAAAATACGGACAAAAAGAAGTTGAGCAGGGTGGACTAACTGTTATCACAACTCTTGATTTTGACATGCAAAACGCAGCACAAACCGCAGTTATAAATAATCGCGATGCCCGAGCAGATTCATACGGCTTTGATAACTCCGGTCTTGTGGCTATTGATCCAAATAACGGCCATATTTTAGCCATGGTCGGTTCTGTTGATTATTTTAATGATGATATCGATGGTCAAGTTAATGTCACCTTGCAACCATTGCAGCCCGGATCATCACTAAAACCAGTAATCTATGCGGCTGGATTTGAGGTTGGCTATACACCAAATACAATTCTTTGGGATACAAAAACAGAGTTTGGTACAGCCACAGGACCATATTCACCAAACAATTATGACAGCCAGGAACATGGTCCGCTCACTGTCCGAAGCGCCCTGCAAGGATCACTTAATATTCCGGCTGTCAAAATGCTTTACTTGGTTGGTGTTCAAAAAGCAGCTGATTTTGCGGCTCGACTGGGATATACAACCCTAACAGATCCATCAAATTACGGGCTTTCCATGGTGCTTGGCGGTGCTGAAGTAAAACTTCTTGAGCATGTTAGCGCCTACGGAGTTTTTGCTACTGAGGGCATATATCACGAACCTGTTTCAATTCTTAAAGTTGAGGACGCTAATGGAGAAGCTCTCGAAGAATGGGAAGAATCTGACGGGCAATCTGTTTTGGACACAAATATTACCCGCATGATTAGTAATGTTTTGTCAGACAATGTGGCGCGCACACCTTTCTTTGGAGCAAATAACTACCTAACTCTTGGATCCCGCCCAGTGGCTGCTAAAACAGGAACAACCAATGACTATAAAGACGCCTGGACAATTGGTTATACCCCCCAGCTTGTTACTGGTGTCTGGGTCGGCAACACTGACGGCTCAGCTATGAGCCATGGAGCAGGCGGAAGCGCTATTGCTGCTCCGATTTGGAATGAGTTTATGAAAGCGGCGCTAGCTGATAAGCCAATTGTGATGTTTAACTCGCCAGAAATACCAATCACTGGGATTCCAGTGATTGATGGACAAATACCAAGTCAAGAAGTGACAATTGATACAGCATCAGGAAAACTAGCGACCGATAGAACTCCAGAAAGATTTAGGGAAACCAAGGTTTGCGGTGAATATCACTCAATTCTCTATTACATCGATCCAAGCAATCCAATCGCAGGAGAGATCGACAAACCAGTCGACAGCGCCTACGAACGCTGGGAGTCTTCAGTACAAACCTATATTACAAATTACAATGCCAGTCTTGAGTCTGGAGAAGCCCCACTTGAAGAATGCGAAATTCCAACCGAAGAAGACGATCTACACACCACAGACAATGAGCCAGATATTACAATCAAAAGTCCAGATAGTGGCGACACAGTAAGTGGATCAATCGAGATAACAACAAAATCAAGCGCAAATCGTGGTGTTGCTAGAATTGAATATTTGATTGATAACATGGTTGTAAATATTACCAACAACACAACTAGCGCAACCATCACAATTCCAAGTTGGGTAGGAAACGGAACACACACTCTGCGTGTTGTTGCCTACGACGACATCGATAACTGGGGTGATGATCAAATTTCAATCAATGTTGAAGGCGGGTCAGCGTCGTCTGGTGCAAGAATCTCAAATCCACTCAATGACCAGGAAATTGAAGCAACCGAAGCAACTTATACCATTGGAGTTGAACTTAGCGGGCCTGAAGCATTGTCTGTTAGTGTATATCAACAAAATCTAATCACTGGATCATTAAGCTTAATTGGAACTGTTGATTCTCCTGGATCAATCTCAACCTTTACCTGGACACTACCAACCACTGGTGAATACCTCTTGTCTGGATCTGTTGAAACAACCGACGGCAAACAAGACATCGAACCAATCCGCGTTCGCGTCATCCAACCCTCATCCTCATCCTCATCCTCCTCAAGCCCGTTTGAATATCTAAGCAGTGAAGAAGAGACCGAGGTTGTTGAATAACATCCAAGTCATAAAAATCGCTATATTTCCCGATCGGGACATATAGCGATTTTTTATCTTCATTTGGATTCCACCCTTCACTGAAACTTCATGGGGTCTTCAGTTTTAATCCGATTTACCTTCTTGCCCTCTGGGCTACGAAGAGCGCGGCCGGGTTTTGTCGATCTACTGCCTAATTGGCATGACGATGTAGATGAATTCGTCTTTTTGGTCTTCATGTGGCATTAGAACAAATGGATTTGCGCCGTCGATGAGGCGGATTTCGATTTTTTCTGACATGATTGCATTTAATCCGTCGAGAATATATCGATAATTAAGAGCAATTGTGTTTTCTTTGCCAGACACATCACATTCAATGGAAACATCATTTTTTCCTCGGGTTGCGTCTTGGGCAAACAATGTTAGTTTACCTTCAGGGTTTGCGGTCATCTTAATGTCAAAAAGCCCGAGTTTAGAGAAAAGACTAACGCTTTTAATTGCTTGCTGAAGATCTTTGCGATCAACAACAATCTTTGTTTCTTGCTTTTGTGGAATAATCTGTCGGTAATCTGGATAAATTCCCTCAATAGTTCTGGAAATTAGTTCAACAGATGCGTACTTAAATACAATTTGATTGTTTGCCAACTCAATAGTCACAAACTCAGACGCCTCAACATCATCTTTGAAAACCGAAAAAATTCTGTTGAGCTCGGAAAGTGTGCGTTGAGGCACAATGACATCGTGCTCTCCTTCTTGCGAGGATGCCTTTATTTTGACCTCTGCGAGACGATAGCTGTCAGTTGCGGCCATTGTAAGCTTATTGTCATTAAACTTCATGTAAACGCCAGTTAGCTCTGGTCTTGCTTCATTAAGTGCGGTAGCAAATAGTGTTTGCGCTAGTGCTTTTTTCAGATCAGAAACACTAATTGTAAATTTCACCTGTCCTTCAACCGGTGGAATAAGTGGAAACTCAGACGGGGCTATTCCTTTGATTGTTGTTTTAGCTTTAGCGCACGAGATAAACAAACCATCGTCATGCAAATCCATATCAACTCTTTCGTCTGGAAGTAGGTTCACAAATTCATAAAAAAGTTTTGATGGAACTGTGTATTCGCCCGCTTGTTCTAACTTACCTCTAATTGAACAAGTAAGAGCAATTTCTAAATTAGTGGAAATAAGCTTGAGACCTCCTTGATCAGCTTTAAGAAGAACATTGTTAAGTATTGGTAAGTTAACATTCTTCGTGCCTATGTGACTTGTAATTGAAAGTCCTTGGCATAGATTTCCTTTTGTACAAGAGAGTTTCATGTTTTCTTATTATTAATAATATTTTATATATAAGTAAATACAGTAGTAATAGTAAGGGGTGTGGATGAAGTGCAGAAGTCGTTTTTTTGACTTGTCTTAGCTGTGGTTGCTTGTGAGTTCGTGTGGTTAAAACTCATCGTCCTTGTGTGCAGTTCCTGTGCATGGATGTTTGGGTAATTTTTAGCCTCTTACTTATGCGCTTTATTTCCACAGCGTGGGTGGCAGATGTGCACATGGTTGAGTGCTGTCTGTGCACAAGCTATCCACTATCCTGAATACATTTTTTGCTTGATCAGGTCCATGTCTCTTTTTAGTTGTTCATCTTCTTTGAGGTTCCCTGAAATTTTTGTGTAGGCGTGCATGGCGGTTGTATGATCGCGTCCGCCTAGTTCTTGCCCAATTGATGGATAAGAGATTTTCATTTCTTCTCGAAGTAAGAACATGATTATCTGGCGGGGAAAGGCCAATCGCTTTTCTCGACTTTTTCCAAGAATGTCTCCTATTTCAATGTCAAAGTATTCAGCAACGGTTTGGATAATATGTTTTGGAGAAACCGTTTTCTTGATTGTGTTTAGATCAAAGCCATCGATAATTGGTATAACGGTTTCCAAGGAAGGATCAATGTTTTTGAATTGATGATAGGCAATTATTTTATTAAGCGCCCCTTCGAGTTCTCGAACATTTGACGCAATATGTGAGGCAATATAGTGCAAAATATCCCTTGTTAGATCAACGCCCCGCGATTGACATTTAATTTGTAGGATGGCGATGCGAGTTTCAAGATCTGGCGCTCCAACATCCACCAGCATTCCCCACTCAAGTCTGGATAATAGGCGTTTTTCCAAAGCAGCAATGGCTTTTGGTGGGCGATCAGACGAAATTACGATCTGTTTATTGCTTTGATGAAGGGTATTGAAGGTGTGAAAAAATTCTTCTTGGGTTCCTTCTTTTCCGGTAATAAATTGAATGTCGTCGATGAGCAGAAGATCCAAGTTTCGATAACGATCTTTAAACTCTTTGGCGTGTCCGGCTCGCACGGCTTGGATAAAATCATTGGTAAAGTGCTCACAGCTGGCGTAAAGAACACGGGCTGATGGGTTTCGACGCTTTATTTCATGGCCAATTGCGTGCAAAAGGTGGGTTTTTCCCAGACCAACATCACCATAAACAAAAACCGGATTATATGTTCCACCCGGGTGGGCGGCCACGGCTTGCGCAGCCGCGTAAGCTAACTCGTTTTGTTTTCCAACCACAAAAGTATCAAATGTGTAGTTTCGGTTTAGTGCTGAAGGAGTTATTCCTGTTTCTTGATTGGCAGTTGTAAAGCCAAGATTGTCAGGAACATCAAAAGATTCAATGCCATTGGTATTATGTGCTTTTTGTTCTTCAAAAATAATAGCCTTTGGCTCGATTTGTCGTGTTTCAACATGATAAATAAGCGAGCGCAAAGGCTGTTCGGTAATGTTTTGTAAGGCTAGTAAAATATCTTTGTGATATTTTTTTTCAAGCCAGGCTTTTGTAAAAGTGTTAGGCACGCCAATAGTAACTTCATGACCTTGGAAATCGATGATAAATGTATTGCGGAACCATGTAGTAAAATGCGCTTTGCTGAGCTTTAGTTCTAGCTCACCTAAGGCGGCTTGCCATAGTTCGTGGGTATTCATAAAAGCAGGGGGTAAATGAAAGACTCATTGTCGACGTGTAAATAGTATATCAGATATCCACAGGCCACAAGGGTTAAGAAAAACAGACATATGTTAAGAAACTGTGGATAGACTGTTGGAAACTGTTGATCTATCCCCTAATGTTGACAAAATGAAGATAAAAAAGTATAGTTGACGCACTTTTATTCATGAGCATATATGCCAAAGAGAACATATCAACCAAAGAAAAGGCGACGTGCTCGAAAACAAGGGTTCCGCGCTCGTATGAGCACAAAAGACGGACGCGCTGTTTTAAAGCGTCGCAAAGCCAAGGGCCGAAAAAGACTAACAGTCTCAGCTCGACAGGCTTAATAAAAATCAGGTCATCACGACCTGATTTTTTATATATTACAATATGCCAACATTCCAGATTCTATTTTTTATCGCCGTCGCCGCTTTATACTTTTAACTTTCTCCTTTATACTATCCCATATGTTTCAATCAAAGAATCGATTGCGAAAACAAACAGAGGTACAGAATGTTGTGAAAAAGGGAAAAAGTGTGTTTGATCCCATTTGTGGTATTAGATTTTTAAAAAATAAGCTCGACGAATCTAGATTTACAGTTGTTGTGGGATTAAAGGTTCATAAAGGTGCAGTAAGGCGCAACCGAGTACGACGACAGTATCGGGAAATTATCCGTTTACACCTTAATCACATTCAAAAAGGGTTTGATATTGTGTTTATTACCTCGGGCCAGGCTTTGGATCTGACATATTCACAAAAAGAAGAACGAATTACTGCGGTTTTGAAAAAAGCAGGATTATGGAAAGATTAGTTCTATATTGGCGGACTTTTGCAACTTGGCCGATTATTATTTATCAAAAAACCCTCTCTTTTGATCATGGACTGATGAGGGTTTTATTTCCGCACGGATATTGCCAATTTTATCCATCATGCTCTGAGTATTCCAGGCAGGCAATTATGAAATATGGTGTGATTCGCGGTGGTTTTAAAGGTGTTTATCGGGTTTTAAGATGCAATCCATGGAGTAAGGGCGGGATTGATATGCCCTAAAGCTTGCTCGTATCTGTTTTATCGGGCAACTGGATATGTTTGACGCGGCTGGAGTGACCGCGTTTTAAAATTACTAAGCTTTTGGCAAGCTTTAGCTGTTTTGCTAGGAAATTAATCAGTTCAACATTAGCTTTACCATCTACTGGAGGCGCGCACAGGTCAATTACCACTGTTGAAGAGTCCATCCAAGACCGAAAACCAGTCTTTTTAGCATTTGGCTTAACATGAACAGTTAAAATCATATATTTCTCGGTCCCCCCCCCTTTTTACGAAGGGGGGGGGTGAGGAGGTTAAGTGTGACCCTTAGTAACTTTCCACAGCATTTATTATCTTTTTTGCAGTTTCGATAACTTTTCCTGGGTTTTTGTGGTGGGCTGTCTCGTTACATAACATAATAGCAGAAGCGCCGTCTAAACAAGAATTTGTAATATCCAAAATGTCAGATCGTGCTGGCAAGGCTTGTGAAAGCATTGAAGTTAGAGTTCCGGTAGCTACAACGCAGTATTTTCCTTGCTTTCTTGCCTTGGATACTAGATATTTTTGACTTAAACCAAGAGTTTCAAAAGGTGTTGTTAGGGCCAAATCACCGCGGGCGACCATAATTCCAAAAACTAGATCAAGAATTTCATCAATATTATCAATTCCCTCCTTTGACTCAATTTTTGCTAAAATCCGCGGGTTCCAATTGTTAGTAGTGTGTTTTTTAAGCTTATCAATAAGCTCTTGAAGCATTGCTCGGGACTTGATGAATGAAAAAGCAATCATCTCTGGCTTGCTGGCTGGTAATTTTGCCAGCATTTCATCAATAAAAGGGACGATATGGTTGAGTTTATCAGCCATATCGGTAATAGAAATGGCGCTTGATTGCACAAGTTCTCCACCATGGCACGATTTAGCAATAAACTCGTTTGGACTATGGATGGCTGTGACCTCAAATTGTAAATTACCGTCTTGAACAAAGAATTTTTCACCAACACGGAGGTTGTCGGCCAAGTTTTCAGTAACAAAAGGAACATAAGCCAGCGGATCAGAGCTTAGTTGGCCATACAAAAATCTAAATTCTTGGCCTTCGCTAATTTTGATTCTTTCCTGCGGAAATCGACCCAAACGCAATTTTGCTTCTGGCAAGTCAACAATCAGATCAATATTTTTACCAGATGCAGTTATTTGCTTGCGTACCAAGGATAATGTTTGCGCAATCTCCTCGGCACTATCGTGTGAACATTTCACTCGCAAAGCATCAACTCCAGCATCGATCATAGCCTGAACATGGGCCGGGTTATAAGGTTTTTTCCAAATTGTGGCGATGATGTGCATAGGGGGATGGGATTGAGGGGGTTCTTTCTCCTCCCATCTCGACGATAGGAGAGATCTTCTTGGATTAAGGTTTAAAATGATAACTCCGGAATAAACACCTTAAACACCTTCATTAATTTATACATTCTTCCAAATAAACAACAGGAGCAGTTCCTCCTGTTGGGTTTATTATAGCAAAGAAAAAGGGGAAGTAGAAAGTATAAAGTTAAAAGTGGAAAGTAGAAAGTAGAAACACATACGCCCCAGGTCCGCGGTGGACTTGGGGCGTTTAACGATCGGCACGGGTCTAGAAGGTGACCTTGATGCCGAGGTTCCCGGTGAGCATGTCTGCATCGGGCGGTGTGCGCTCGGTCATCCACTCTTCGGTCTGGAAGAGGATGGCTGTGTAGACCACGACCTGGCCGAAGCCGATCTGACCGTACAGTCCCTCGCCGTCATACCGCGAGCTCATCAGCCCAAGGCGGATGTTTTTCGGGATAGGGGCCGTCACAACGGCCTTGTACCAGAGACCTGAGCCACCACCGTATTCGACCATCAGGTAGCCGACGAGTTTCCGGGAGTAGCTGATCATACCCATACCGATCCAGTAGGCGTCGGTGGTCTCGACCCCGGCGCCGACCGTGAAGTTCCAGCTTTCATGTACTGCGATCGAGGGACCACAGACCATGTTGCTGTACCCGCCCCCGTTCAGTAGAATGTAGCACTTGGCGGACCATTTGTCGTTTAGGGGCGCACCAGCCGACAACACCATCTTCGCGTGGGTGTCATCGGTCTTGATCACCACGGACAGGTCGGGTGTGAATGAGGGCTGGGTCAGCCCAACGGCGCTCAGCAGAGCAACGAAGAGAATGGTGAGCATGCTGTGCTCTCCTTGTTTGGGTGGAGAGGTTTTATATCATAAATAGAAAAAAAAGTCAATAGAAACACATACGCCCCAGTTCCGCGGTGGATTTGGGGCGTTTGACGATTTGTGCACAAGGGCGCTAGCGGGGTCTGCTAATAGCTTCGAGGTAGAAGCTCTCAATCGGGCCTTCTGCCTCCCTGGACAGTTGTCTGGTTTCATCGGTGATGATCATCATCACGCCGTTGCCATGGATGATCCCACCCAAGGGCAGACCATCCTGCGTGAGGTGGCGTTTGATGAAGTTTAGTTCGGGCGGTTCGGAACAGCCGAAGAACACATTGTTGGAGACTGTTCTTAGGTCAGATTGGGAACCACCGACCCAAGTCACGGCCTTGAGGCCCTGGCATGTCTTGCGAACCATGAAGTTGGGGTCATCGCACTCGGCCATGCCGCCCACAAGCTCCTTATCGAGGCAGGCGTCGAGTGTGGCGTGGGTCTTGTTTTCTGTGCGGACCGAACCAATTCTTTGGCCCAGCGTGCACAAAAAAGCAGTAAGCACGGCGACAAGAAAGGATGCGGGAAGTATAAGTCTGTAGTCGTACACGGTGCCTCCGTGGGCGTTTGGGTTCGGTAAAAGGTTGCCATGGAATAGGGCGAAGGTCAAGGGTGGGAATGGGAAGTGGGAATGGGAAGTATAAAGTGGAAAGTAGAAAGTTGAAAAAACAAAAGAACCAGCTTTCGCTGGTTCTTATTTAACTGTGTACTGCGCACTGTGCACTGTTCCGCTGTTATTTCACCATTTTTTCCCGCAACAAATTCAATACTTCCTTATTCTTCATTTGCATTTCGACAAACTCACGGTAGCGTGGGGATTTGATGTATTCTTTTTGATCTTTTTCATCGTAATGTTCTGCAATGTGCTCGATTTCGTGATCTAATTTTTTGGCATTAATTTCAATTTTTTCTGCTTTAGCAACTTCTTTTAGAATTAGTGCCACCTTCACTCTTGTTAGTGCACTAGGAGCAAAGTCGATTTTGATGTCCGCGTAAGTCTTTTTAATTGACTTGAGATATTCTTCAAAATCCATACCCTGACGCTCAACAGAATTTTTCATTTCACTGATCATTTTTTCAATTTCCTGATTTATAAGCAAGTCAGGGATGTCGTCAAAAGTTGATTTGTTTGCCAGGTGCTCAAGAATTTCTTTTTCTTGTCTTCGGTCTTCCTCCATCTGATTTTCCTGTGAAAGATTTTCTTCAAGTTTTTTTTCTAGCTCTGCCAAATCTTTAAGTCCGACTTGAACTGCAAAAGCATCATCGATTTCTGGGGTCTCAAGCTTAAAGATTTCTTTTAGTTCAACCACGAAATCAACACCCTGTCCGGCTAAATGTTTTTGATAATGTTCTTTAGGAAATTTTAGAGTAAAGGTTCGAGTTTCATCTTCCTTCATGCCCATGATCTTGTCGATAAATCCTTCCACATAATAAGATTCTGATGTGTAGATTCCATGACCTTGGCCTTCCCCGCCTTCAATGGTTACCCCGTCCTTTTTCATTGTTAGATTTACAACTGCTTTGTCTCCGGCCTTAAGTTCCTCACCTTTTGGAGCACGAACTTCTTTGGTTTGCATGGAAGACAAATCTTTTTTTGCTTGATTAAGTAGTTCTTTGGTTGGCTTTGTATCTTTTTTTGTAACAATTTTTTTTGTGTAGTCTGCTAGTTTTTTGATTTCAGGCATAAGCGATACCTCGGCTGTGAAAACAAGATCGTTTCCTGGAGCCATAGTTGTCATGTTGAAATATGGCTGACCAACTGTTTCGATTTTTTCTTCGATTAAGGCATGGATAAAAGCTTCGCGTACCAGTCCTTCGGTGGCTTCTTCCAAAATTGCCATCTCGCCAACGCGAGTTTTTATGCTTTCATAATCTGCTTTACCTGGGCGAAATCCAGGGATGTTAGTATTTTTTGAGATTCGCTCGGCCGCGTCTCTCATCCCAGCTTCAACATCAGCCACTGGAATTGTAATAGAAAAAGTAACTTTGTTTTTATCTTTGGAAACTGTGTAAGACATAGAAAACCGTGAAAAATAAGTATTTTACGCTCGGAGTATGGCGGATATTAGGAAAAATGTCAATTATCTGAGAAGTCAGAACTCAGACTAAAGAACTTGGTGTTGGATAATTATTAAACAAAAGAGCCAGCATTTGCCGGCTCACTTTGATGGATCTTCTGGTCAAGCCAGAGGATGGCAGATAAATTTAAATTATTAGCGCCACGATCAATAGTGCGATAATGTTTACAATCTTTATCATCGGGTTGATTGCTGGTCCGGCTGTATCTTTGTATGGATCACCAACCGTGTCACCGGTAACAGCTGCGTCATGGGCCAGTGATTTCTTTCCACCATAGTTGCCAAGTTCGATGTACTTCTTGGCATTATCCCACGCTCCACCACCGGTGGTCATAGAAATTGCCAAGAACAAACCTGTTACGATTGTTCCGATTAAAAGTCCACCAAGTGCTTCTGGTCCAAGTAAGAGTCCAACCAAAATTGGAGCGATAACCGGGATAAGAGCAGGAATAATCATCTGACCAAGTGCGGCCTTGGTAACGATGTCAACACAAGCGCCGTATTCTGGCTTGGCAGTTCCTTCCATGATTCCTTTGATTTCCTTGAACTGTCGTCGAACTTCTTCCACAACTTTTCCAGCTGCTTTTCCCACAGCCTCCATAGCAAAGGCTGCAAACAAGTAAGGAAGCAATCCTCCAATCAAAAGCCCGGCAATAACATAAGGATTTGAAAGTGAGAAAGCAAAATCATGGCCGCGGGAAATAAGTTCTTCTGTATAGCTGGCAAACAGTACTGTTGCAGCTAGTCCGGCTGACGCAATTGCATATCCCTTCGTAACTGCTTTGGTTGTGTTGCCAACAGCATCAAGCTTGTCGGTTGTTTCTCGAACATCTGCTGCTAGGCCTGCCATTTCGGCAATTCCACCCGCATTGTCTGTGACTGGTCCGTAGGCATCAAGGGTAACAATCATTCCAGCCAATGAAAGCATGGACATAACAGCCATAGCTGCTCCATAGATTCCAGCTAGATAGTAGGAGACAAGTAGTCCAGCAACAATTATAAGTACTGGCAATGCAGTTGAGCGCATGGAAAGTGCTAGTCCAGAAATAATGTTTGTTCCATGGCCAGTTTGTGAGGCCATAGCCACATTTCGAACTGGTTTGTAAGCTGTTGAAGTGTAGTATTCAGTAATAACAACCATCAAGGCAGTCACAACCAAACCAACAATAAGTGACCAAAAGATATTAACGGCGTTTATTCCTTCGATGCCACCCAAGAGCCATTGTGTTAGTGGATAAAAGGCAACTGCTGACAAAATTCCGGTCACAATTAATCCTTTGTAAAGTGCAGTCATTATCCCCTGTTTTGTACCAAGGCGAATAAAGTAAACGCCGATGATCGAGGCAACGATCGCCACAGCCCCGACCGCAAGTGGGAAAGTAATAATATTTTCAATGTTGCCAAATGTTAAAAGTCCAATTAGCATCGCGGCCATTGTTGAAACTGTGTAAGTTTCATAAAGGTCAGCTGCCATTCCAGCACAATCTCCGACATTGTCACCAACATTGTCAGCGATAACTGCCGGGTTGCGTGGGTCGTCTTCTGGAATTCCGGCTTCGACTTTTCCAACCAAGTCAGCTCCAACATCGGCTGCTTTGGTGAAGATCCCTCCACCCAGACGAGCAAACACAGAGATTAGTGATCCGCCAAATCCAAGACCAACTAGTGCGTATACATCTTGGGTTAGGTAGTAGAAACCAGCTGCGCCAAGCAGTCCGAGAGTTACCACGAAAAGCCCGGTGACAGATCCAGCCTTAACAGCAACATTAAGTGCTGAGGCAAGACTGGTTTTTGCAGCCTCGGCTGTTCGCACATTGGCGCGGACTGATACCAACATACCAATGTAGCCTGCAATTCCTGAAAGTACAGCACCAAGCGCAAAGCCAAGAGCTGTTGTCCAGTTTAAAAAGAAACCGAGCAAGAGGAATACAAATACTCCAATAAGCCCGATGACGCGATATTGTCGCGCTAAGTAGGCGTTTGCTCCTTCTTGAATAGCAAGGGCAATGCCTTTCATTTTTCCTTCTCCTGAAGGAAGCTTCATGATCCAAGCGATCAAGAAGATTGTGTAGATGATTGCCAATCCGGCAACCAACATCGCTATGAGCGTAATATCCATAGAAAGTATCTAAGATAATAAGTGGTTTAGCTGGCTAATCATACGAATTTGTAGCCTGAATGTCAATTATTGTTTGGATGTGAATAAAAATTAAAATTTATAAAATTACCCAATTTTCAATTGACAAAACAGGCTTTTTTGGTTACGATATTAATCAGTTCTAAGCATTTCAAAAAGCTATACCAGAACAAATAAAACAATTTCTTGTTACTCAGTCACTAAAGGCAATTCGGATACTTATTCGGGTAAAGCCTGTTTTTTTACGCATTTTTAAAACTTTAATTTCACAGTTTATCTTGATTGGAAAATGGTTTGTATTTCTTTTAGTCCCAATTTATCGTCTGCTTTTTTCTATTAAACGCCAGTTAGCAGTTGTTTATAGACCAGCAAAAAATCGAATGATGCTTCTAGTTGCCAACAGATATACTATCCACACATTAATGATCTGTGTTGTGCTGGTAGTGGGTGTAATGAATTTACGTACTGGAGTTGTGCGCGCCGAAGAGTTTGGTCGTAATAGCATTATGTATGGCTTGGTTGCAGAGGATAGGCCAGAAATTGTGCAAGAGTTTGCCGGTGATTATCTTGGAGCGCGACCGGCTTCAATCCACTATCGTGAACAAACAGGAATATCTAAGCAATCTCTAATAGCAGTTGCGGTTTTAGAAGAACAACAGATTTCAGAGAACTCGATTTTTGGAGATGGGGCTATTGTTGCCACCCCAGTTATAGAAGCTGGCACTTCGGAAAGATCACAGGTTGAAACCTACACAATTCAAAGTGGAGATTCGTTGTCATCTATAGCTAGTGGTTATGATTTATCAATCAATACTTTGCTTTGGGCAAATAACTTAAGTGTCAGCTCTGTTTTGCGACCTGGAAACACCTTAACAATTCTGCCAGTTGATGGAGTTAAACACACAGTTAAAAGCGGTGACACCATTGGTGGTATTTCAAGAACATACGATGTTGATCAAGTAACCATCCTTTCATACAACGGACTTGATAACTCTGATGTGCTTTCAATTGGCGATGAATTGTTAATTCCAGGAGGAGCAGTTCAGGCAACGACCCGATCAACAAGCTCAGCGATCAGTCAGCTTTTTGCTGCGCCAACAACAAGTGCAGTACCAACATCAGTGTCGTCTACTACGCCTGGTGCTGGATACATGGTTTGGCCAACAGACCTGCGCGTTATCACTCAATACTACGGATGGAAACATACGGGTTTGGATGTTGATTGTTATTACGATAATTATAACTATGCTGCTGATGCTGGTTATGTAACATATTCTGGATGGAATGGTGGTTATGGATATGCAGTGGATATTGACCATGGAAATGGAATTGTAACCCGTTACGGTCACAACGCTGCGCTCTATGTTTCAGCTGGACAATATGTGTCCGCAGGAGAGGCTATTGGTTTATGTGGAACAACCGGACGATCAACCGGAACCCACCTGCATTTCGAAGTTATCGTAAACGGAGTAAAGAAAAATCCACTTGAGTATATTAGGTAGGGGGTCAGCACTCAGATGTTAACTCGGTCTCTCCATTTTTCGACTTCCAAAATAACCTCCTATGACTTTTCTAGCCTCTTTCATAGCCTCTTTTTCCTAACCTCTACAATCTAATCACCCGCAGCGATATCCTAAGGCTTCGGCGAGGTGATGGACTTGGATGTTTTCTTGAGAATCTAGGTCAGCAATAGTTCTGGCGACTTTCAGAGCGCGAGTGTAGGCGCGGGCAGAAAGTTGGTAATGATTTATTGCTTTTTTTAATAGTTCAATGCTTTTGTCACCCAGCGCGCAGTAGCGTGATAAAAGATTTGTGCGTAGTTGGTCATTGGTTCTAATGTTGTGTGATTTATATCTATTGGCCTGAAGTTCGCGTGAGAGTTCCACGCGTTTTTTTATTTCAGCAGAGGATTCTGATTTTATATCAGAAGTTAGTTTGTCAAAATCAACCCGCGGAACATCAAGAGTGATGTCGATCCGATCAAGGATTGGACCTGATATTTTTCGTTTGTATGCTTGAACCTGCCCCGGAGCACATTCACAAGTTCGTTGTTTGTCATTTAAGTATCCGCATGGACATGGATTCATAGAAGCAAGTAACATGAAGTCTGACGGGAATGTAATTGTTCCCAATGCCCGCGCAATTGTCACATACTTATCTTCAATTGGTTGACGCAGGTTTTCAATTGTCTTACGCGAGAACTCGGCAAACTCATCCATAAACAATACTCCATTATGAGCAAGCGAGACCTCACCTGGTTGCGGCCAAGTTCCTCCGCCAATAAGCGCAGTGCTTGAGCTGGTGTGATGGGGATGACGGAACGGACGAGTTTTAATCAGGGATGTTTTTGAAAGCAGACCAGCAAGTGAATATATTTTTGTAGTTTCCAATGATTCTTCAAATGTTAAAGAAGGCAAGATGGAAGGGAATGCTTTGGCAAGCATTGTTTTTCCAGATCCCGGAGGTCCAATCATAAGCACATTGTGATTTCCAGACGCGGCAATTGTTAATGCTCGTTTAACATGTTCTTGTCCTTTAATGTCAGCAAAATCAATTAAAAAATTTTGTTTTGTTTGTTTTTTACGATTGGGACAATATATTTCTGGGTCTGAATTTGCTTTTATCCACGATACAATTTCAATCAAACAGGTTCCAGGAATTATGGCCACAGATTTAACAATCGATGCTTCTGCACAATTGTTTTTGGCAACAACCAGGTATTTCAAACCATATTCTTGGCACATGGTGGCAGCGAGCAGTGAGCCATGGACTGGTCGCACCTCTCCTTCAAGTGAAAGTTCACCCAAAAAAGCTGTTTGTTGCAGTTGGGTGGTATTGGAAATAACACCTGATGCCATTAATATGCTCAGAGCAATAGGTAAATCATAAACAGGCCCCTGTTTTTTAATATCAGCTGGTGCGAGGTTAACAGTGACTCTGGTTCGCGGAAAAGAAAACCCTGAATTTTTTATTGCCGAGCGAATTCGCTCTCGTGATTCAGAAATTGCTGTGTCAGGCAAGCCAACAATAGTAAATTTTGGTAAACCTGCAGAAATATCAGCTTCAACACTCACGCGGATTGAATCAAGTCCAATATGAGCTGACGAGTAGATACAAGAAGATCCCATACATCAAAGATGATGGGAGTGTTTAGAGCACTTTTCTATCCTTCTTTTCTACTGTACCACAAAATTAAGATAACGCCAGAGACAATGAGGATATCTGCCAGATTAATTGCAGATAGGTTGAAAAATATTAGGTAATCTGTTGTTGAATTGTTGATTACACGATCAAAAAAGTTATTCAAAGCACCAAACATTATAAAAATAATAGCTGGTAAAAGTTTTGATGATTGTTTCCAGTGATCTACAAATAAGACTGCAAGAATTGCAATAATCAATGCTGAAATTATAATGGTCACCCACATTGGTATAGGGATACCAAAGGCGATCCCCTGATTTTGATGTAATTTTAGACAGACAATAGAATTCAAACAACCTTCTTTCCAAAAAGAAGGTTGCGCGACTGCGAAATATTTTATAGCAATGTCAATTGCAGTGAAAACCACTGCTATAACAATTGCTTTTTGTTTTGAAAGCATTAAATTTCCTGAGTTAGAGTCTTTTTGCAAGCAACGCATGAGGTTGATGTTGGTCGTGCTCGTAGTCTTTCTTCTGAAATCTCTTGATGGCAGTACTTACACATGCCATATTCGTTTTTCTCGATCTTTTTTAAAGACGACAGAACATCACGAAGCTCTTTTTCAAGTTTATCCTCAAGAGCAAGGTTATTGCTATATGTGGCAATTTCTCCAGCATTTTCATCTTCATCATCACCGTATTCTGGAAAGGTTGTATTAAAATCTATATTTACAGCCTTTTCGTCTTTGTTCGCAAATTTACCCAAATCCTTCATGAGTTGGTCTCGTTCTTTTTCGAGCTGTTCTTTAATTTCAGTTAACAATTGTTTGTTCATAAGATTTGCTACCTGTGAATAGTCATTAATATTGTTAGCATACAGATTTTTTTGAAAACTGAAAAGGGCGCGAGCTCAACAGACTGTGTGTATATGTTCTGGAGCAAATTCGCGCCCGAGTAAGGTGTTGGGACACCGTGCTGGGCGCTGGGTTTTGCACAAATCGTATTTGTACAAGACTCAGCGTCCATCGGCGTCAACCATTGACCTTAAAGGACAACTGCCCTGCCATGTATTGGCTGGACCGGTTTGACGGTATCGCCGCGTTCTATCCGCTTGTCCCCAAATAATTGCAAGCGAACTAACACCGCAGCGCAGTAGGGCTGTTCCCCGAAAGTGGGTTCGGGAAACTTCCCCTGATGTCATAATAAATCAGGTGTTGTTGAAAGAACGATCTACTAATATTGTATGATGATGAACAACTAATGTCAACAAGAAAATACCCACTGTCTATTGGGTATTTTGTATATGTGAATAATAATAGATGGTTATGTGTTCAACAGCCTGTGGATAAGTTCTGGATTATCACAGGTTTATCCACAGGCTGTGTATTACCAGCAAAAATATATATTTCTATTTGTAATACCAAATGATTGGAATTGATCAATTAATAAATTATCAAATCCCATACTTGGGTTTAGTTTGATTTGAGATAAATCTGCAAATGTATGCGCCTTACTATTGCAGGCTGGTTGAGCATTTTTTTGTGCGGATATTAGCGATGAATCAATGCTGGTAATATATAGATCGGTTGGAGTTTGAGTTAAATGTATTTCATTTTTATCAGTATAGGCATGAATAAATGTCGATCCTTGCTCAGTGGTAATTGATACTTCGGGATTTTGATAGGTTGATACTAGCTCAGAAACATGGGTCGAGTCATCCAATGTCAACGCTACGGTAGACAAATCCCCTGATTGAATAAGTTGTTTTGCTAAAAGTGCCAGGTCCTCGGTTGCGAGCTTGTTTTTTATTAGGATTGAATAATCAAGATTCTCAGACTCATAGGAGTATAGACTAATGGCCCATGGCGAATCTGATCTTGTAATTTCTAGGATGGACTTTATTGGTGAAGTTAGCAGATTGCTTAAAAGAGTATTAGTATTTAGGGATTCCTGAGTTGAAAGCACCCGGGCCACAGCTACTGAATTGTCAGGAAAAAGCATTTGAGATGAATTAATAGTTGGTTTTACCCCAAAGTCATGAAAAACAAGCCCGTCCTTATTTATCTCCAGCCAGCCACTTTTCTCTGGCGACTCAATATGTCCATCAAAAAAAGGCCATAAAGGCATCAGGGTAAAAATACGCGTTGATGAAAGAGGAAATGCTGTTTCTTGTTGAGAAATCAGTGTCCGATCATTAATATTTTTAATAAATAGACCAAACTGCTCAATTGATAATTTCTGCGCATCAGAAATGTTAGTATCAATTGTTATTCCATTTATTTGACCAATCGCGTTGATATGTACGGCAAATTCCCTGTTACTCATCAAAATCACATCATCCCAAGTAATTCCTGAGTTAGGTATCAGAAGAGAAAAACCAAGATTGTTATGTAAAAGTTCAATATTTGCGGGAGTTTTTAAGAATTGGACACTAATAACAGAATCATCAGGCTTGATTGAAGAAACACTGTCACGCGCAATCCACAGTCGAAAACAAGCGCATCCGAGTATTATAATCAACAAAAGAAAAAGATATTCCTTAGCATTTGACCGAAGATGCCTTGTCTTGTGCTCAGATTCAAAGGAAATAGATAGATTATTCACATGTTCATATTCTATCGTAGGTGAAGCGAAGTTGAAAGAAAATCAAATAGGTCAAAAGGGACGATGAGGGTAAAATATCAGACTTAGTCTCATTAGACTTAGTCTCTAGAGACTAAGTCTGGTTGGTCTGGGTCTCGAGTGAGGCGATTGGTCTTTGGACTCGATTTCCACTTCTTTACATTGACAATTTGCCCACTTTTTGCTAAATTATTGGCTTATAATATAAATATGAAATTACAAAAATTTATTATTGCTCTGATCGCATTAGCTGTTTTGTTAAGTCCAACTGCTTCATTTGCTCAAGGCTGGGTGCCTTTTCTTTTGGATGTGATTGATGAAGATCTTGATGATTATTATCCTCTCAAAGAACCAAAAGTAATTGATTTTTACGGAAATGTTGGTTATGCGCTTGGTGATGATGGAACAATGTATAAGAGTTTGGATAATGGAAAGAGCTGGATAGGTGCATCTGATGATGGCGTTGGAAATACTTGGATTGGTCTTACCTCTCAATGGGCTATTTATAACTTGTACGCATTGGCAGAAAATACTGTCATGATGATTTCCTCTGGAAGATATGCGAATAAATCAGATAATGGTGGATTGTCATTTTATTCTAATTATCTTGAATATGTTATTTCTACCAAATATAGTTGGTTAATGAAGTCCGCTCAGATTAATAACGAAGAATACTTGTTTATTGACGGAGATCATTTATACAAGACCAATGATACTTTTGAAACTGGTTATGTTGTTTACAATGCAACAGAGTTAGATTCAAATGAATATTTATGTGACATGGCAGCTTCGGATAGTGGTAAAAGTATTATCCTTTTGGTGTGTAACAGTGATAGCACTTTAGTCTCAGATAACGCTGGGAAAACTTTTACAAGAAAGGAATTGAGTTTTCATGGGATAAGCACCAGCACTGAGATCAATTTCGCTTCTGACAAAGTGGTTTATATGTTGTCGACAACCGGGGAGCTTTATAAGAGTATTGATGGCGGATTTAGTTGGGGAATTATGCCAAAGCCAAATAATACACTTAGGTTTGCTGACTCGATGGATTTTTTGGATGAACAAAATGGAATAGCAGTTGCATATTCTTATGGTTATGGACAAGTTGTATTTGATTTACAAACTAGTGAAAGAATTTTCTTCACATCAAACGGAGGATACTCATGGACTATGATGAACGCGTTTATTCCAAATGAATTTGAGCTTTCTAACCAGAGTGTATATTATGACAATGCTGATAGACTATTTGCAGTTGGTGGTTGTGATGATGGTACTGATTCAAAACTTAATGGTGCCTGTATATTGCGCTATAACCCAGCCGATGGAGTATTAATTAAAAGTGCAGAGTCAAAAAAAGTTTATTATTCTGGCAAAGATGGATTGCTACATTGGATCCCAAATGAAAGCACTTTCTATTCCTGGTATGATAATTTCAATAGTGTAGAAACTGTACCAAAGACATACATTGACTCGATGAATATAGGCAATGAGGCAATACCAAGAAGATCTGGTGAGACCAAAAACATTGGTAAAGTAATGAACTGGTAAATAATATAAATCACCCCGCCAACAAGGCGGGGTGATTTATATTTTCTATTCTTCTCGTTTTGGGAAAGATGTTGGGATTGATGGGCGGGGCGGTCGGGGTGGGCGAGGGCCGTCAGAACGATGTCCGCCTGGGCGTCCGCCACCATGGCGTGAACCCCTGTCTCCACCTGGGCGTCCGCCTCCTTCGCCTGGCTTTTGCGCCTTGGCTTTCATTTCGTCAGTGTAAGTGTTTCCAGTCGCTTGCTTCATGGAAAGACTTGTTTTTCCAGATGGATCAACTTCAATCACTTTTATCTTTACCTTGTCACCAATGTTCACAATGTCAGAAACCTTATCAACTCGCCATGGAGCTAGCTCAGAAACATGCACAAGACCATCTCGTCCTGGCAAGAAGCTAACGATAGCGCCAAAGTCCATTAGGCGATCGACTGTTCCTTCAAATTCTTCTCCGGGCTCAATCGTGCGAGTAATGTCTTCAACACGCTTTTGGGCTTTGGCTGCTGACTCTGCGTCAGGTGCTGTAATAAACAATAGCCCATCGTCCTCAATGTCGATTGCCTGCACGCCAGTGGTGGCAATGATTTCGTTAATAACCTTTCCACCTGATCCAATAACCTCACGAATTTTATCGGGATGAATTTGCATTTTGATAATTCGTGGAGCAAATAGTGAAAGTTCAGCGCGAGGAGCAGGGATTGTTTTTTCAATCACATCAAGTACTTCCATTCTGGCATTGTATGACTGGGTCAAAGCCTGCTTGATAATTTCCATGGTAATTCCGTCAGTCTTGGTGTCCATTTGGATAGCTGTTATGCCGTCGCGTGATCCTGTGATCTTAAAGTCCATTCCACCAAGTCCGTCTTCAATGTCTTGCAAATCAGTCAAAACCTTCCAATTATCTCCATTTGATGCCAGACCCATTGCGATTCCGGCTACCGGAGCTTTGATTGGAACTCCGGCATCCATAAGCGCAAGAGTTGAAGCACAAGTTGATGCCATTGAGCTTGATCCGTTTGAATCAAGTGTTTCAGACACAACTCGAATTGCATAGGGGAAGTCTTCCTTGGCTGGAATCATTGGGTCAAGTGCTTTTTCAGCTAGTGCACCGTGGCCGATATCGCGACGACTTGCGCCTCGAAGTGGCTTGGCTTCACCCACGGAAAATGGAGGGAAGTTATAGTGATGCATGTAGCGCTTTTGACCAACAAGCTCCATTCCATCCATTGTTTGTTCATCGCCAGGAGCGCCTAGAGTACAGACTGAAAGCGCTTGGGTTGTTCCGCGCATAAACATTCCTGACCCATGAACGCGTGGTAAAAGTGCGACTTCACCAACAAGATCGCGGATTTGAGTAAGCTCACGGCCATCGATTCGTTTTCCTTTTTCAAGAATCATTCGCGAAGCCTCATCTTGCGCAAAATTATAAATAAGATTTTTCGCAAAAGCGATCTCGTCTGCCTCATGACCCTCTGATGTTAGATATTCTTCGAGGTTTTTCGCCAGGTCAGCTTTAGCGTCTCCGATCAATGATTTGTTTTTCAATGATCCGCTTAAAATCTTTTCCTCAAAGATTGGGCGCATAAAGCTTTTTGATTTTTGCACAAGCACTCCTCGTTTTTCTTTAACTTCTCGGTCTTTATCAGTCATCAAAGAGTCAAGATCAAGTTTTTCTTTGCCGATTTCTGATCTAACTTTTTCGATTAAATCAATCACTGGTTGCATGTTTTGCATGCCGTACTCAAACGCACTTTGAATGATTTCCTCTCCAGCTTCGTTTGCTCGGGCTTCGATCATGATTATTTTTTCTGTTGTTCCAGCAATGTCTAAGTCAAAAATTGATTCATCACGCTGTGCGTAGGTTGGGTTTAGAATCCACTCTCCGTCGATTTGGGAAACTCGCAAAGCGCCGATCGGTCCGTTCCATGGAATGTCGCTCATGTGCAGTGCACACGATGCTCCGATTAAACCAAGGATGTCAGGATCGTTTTCTCCATCAAAGGCAAGGGCTGTGACAATAACCTGGATATCTCGGCGCAAGCTTTCGTCAAACAAAGGACGGATGGCGCGGTCAATGAATCGACCAACAAGCACTGCTTCGTCAGTTGGTCTACCCTCACGCTTAATGTATCGTGAGCCTTTAATGCGTCCGGCCGCATAGAGCTTCTCCTCATAGTCAACCATTAATGGGAAATATCCCATGTCTGGTCGTATGTCTTTGGACATTACTGCTGTCACAAGCACAACAGTATCTCCACAGCGAACCGTACAGCTCGCATTTGCCGATTGGGCAAGTTTGCCTGTTTCAATGGTGATGGTTTTATCACCAAGTTCGCAGGTAAAAGTCTTCTGTGTCATAAAATATGATTGCGAGTCGGCCTGAAGCCCAAGGCTATCAAGGATCAAAAAATTAAATCCTTGAGCTACCTCTCGGTCTCAAGCCGAAGCTTAAATTAATTATCGAACGATTAGAATCGATCAATACTGGTCGACTCTACCCGTTCGAGAACGGGTTTGATTTATTTAAGGATTGGCTTTCGTGGTGCTCGTTTCTTTTCAGTGTCATCAATTAGGAATGTTTCCGGAGCATCAGACAAACTTGTGTAAATATCAGCTACCCCGAGAAGCTCAGAGGAGGTTGATTCACGGAAAGACATCACATGGAAAAGTCGACCATGACCGCGAACATAGTCAGCTAGTGGTACAAAGTCGCCGTCGCCAGAAACAAGTACAACCACATCAAGCATGTCGAGCATGCGTACAACATCAATAGCCATACCTACATCCCAGTTTGCTTTTTTCTGACCAGATTGAAACTCAACCAAGTCTTTGGCAATAACCTCAATGCCTTGTTTTTCCAAAGCTTCTAAAAATGGACTTTCTTCTCCTGCTTTAGTGGTGACAGAATAAGCCAGAGCGCGAACTAATTGTCCGTCACCAGTTGCTTCTTCAACGATTTTTGGAAAATTTACTTTGCGATTGAAAACATTTCGGGCACTGTAATACATGTTTTGCACATCAATGAAAACGCCAATGCGTCGATTTGGGGTCAAAATCATAAAAAGGGTTTTAAAAGTGATAAACCCGGGCACGAGGCACGGGCTTAAAAATTATTCATTTATTGGGCGCAACTTCAAGGATTCAATGATCTCCTTGTATGCCTTTTCATCTTCGCGTTTGATGTATCGCATCAAGCGTCGTCTTTCTGTAACTTTTTTAATAAGTCCACGGCGTGAGCTAAAGTCTTTTTTGTGTGATTTCAAGTGCTTGGTAAGCTCCTTGATTTCCTCAGTAAGAATAGCGATCTGGACCTGTGGAGAACCTGTGTCAGTTTCATGGGTCTTAAACTTGGCAATCAGCTTCTGCTTTTTTGTTTTGTCGAGCATAGTGTTTTGTTATCTGATGGTCTTAGTTATGCGTCTGCTCAGTCGCGTAACCATGGCCAACAGCAATGAGTTATGGTCATATACTAGCTTGGATTGGCTAATTTTGTCAAGGATTTAACTCAGGATTTAACTCACTTACCCACGCCGACGGCAGGAGAGGACTTTTCGTTGGGTTTGAGTAAAGATCACGAGGTGGTGGAAGTGGGAGAAGGGGTAGAAGTGGTAGGAAGATTAAAAAGGATTGCAGGATAAATATAATCGAAGAGTATGAAGAACTGATGTGAAATATTTTTCATACTTTGAACGATCGTTCATACTATGAAAAATTTGTTTGTCGGGTCTGTTCCCAAATACCGCTTTAGACACATTTGACTGCAATGCTGCCGAGCCGAAGGTGAGAAAAGCTCACAATTGTGGAGCTATTGTGAGCTTTTCAAATCAAGGCGCAGGCGCATTACAGACATAATGGGGCAAAGACGGTATTTGGGAACAGACCCTTGTCGCAATTTTGATTAAAAAAGAACCACCGGGCCTTGAGAGTCGCATGCAAGGGGAGGATAGCATGCCGACAAAATAGGTCCCGGTGAGGGTGCAGATGGCCAAGGTTTGCTCAGGATGAGGGGGGGACGACTATGCAAGAGCCCCCTTGAAACCATCTGCGAAGAAGTAACATTAAGAGAATAGCAATAATTGTAGCAGATGTCAATCCTAAGTGGTGCAATATTGAATTTTGTGTCGTATAATACAGATGTATGAAAAAGAAAACTGAACTTCAGAAATATATTCAACAATTTTTGGAATACTTAGAGGTTGAGCGGGGGCGGTCAGCGCGGACTATTCGGAATTATGATTTTTACTTAACTCGATTTGCTAATTGGGCTAAGCAGCCAGTCCCTGCAAAGATAGATCAGGACATGGTTAGTAAGTATCGCTTGTATTTAAATAGAAATGTTGAAGGTCGGGAAGAAACAAATTTGAAAAAGAGTACCCAGAATTATCATCTGATTGCTCTTCGATCTTTTCTAAAGTTTTTGGCAAAAAAAGATATTAAGACAATGCTGGCTGACAAGATTGAGTTGGCCAAAGTTGGTACGCGCAAGATTGAGTTTTTGGAGGAAGATGAACTTCGTCGCATGTTAAACGCCACTAAAGATGCTAAGGGTTTGATTGGCAAGCGCGATCGGGCGGTTTTGGAAATGCTTTTTTCAACTGGATTGCGTGTGTCTGAGCTTTCAGAATTAAGGATTAAAGAGATAAATCTTAAACGGGGTGAGTTCACTGTGCGTGGCAAAGGAAGTAAGCACAGAATCGTATTTTTATCAGACAATGCCCGCGATGCAGTTGCTGAGTACTTGGATAAACGCATGGATACATCTCCATATTTATTTGTCAGTCATGATCGAGCAAAAAAGCAGCGCGATATTTTGCCATTATCACCAAGATCAATCCAGCGTTTGGTTGAGCGTTATGCTACTGCAGCTGGAATTACCAAAAAGATCACTCCGCACACCCTGCGCCACACATTTGCCACTGACTTGCTTCGAAACGGGGCCGACATCCGCTCAGTCCAAGCCATGCTCGGCCACGAATCAATCACCACAACCCAGATTTACACACATGTGACCGACAAGGAACTGAAAAAGATTCATAGTAAGTTTCATGGGAAGAAGAGTTGAGATGGTTGAAAAGGTGATTAAAAGTGATTAGAGGTTAGAGGTTATAAATGTGGTTATTTTACATTTTTTGACACACAATGTCCCGATCGGGACATTGTGTGTTGTTTATGTTTTAAAAACGATGAACCCCGGGTCGATTTGGAGAAAATGTCAAGCATTATTGGTCAAAACGGCTTTGTTTCCTAATTCCTGC